>JANNDL010000162.1:0-5683 GCA_031387665.1 Chamaesiphon sp. OTE_75_metabat_95
CCAACCGACAAATACGAACCGATCTTTTTTTAACCAGTCGTCTAAGACATCAAAGATGCCTTTGTCAGATTGCTGGTTGCCAACTGCAATGGTCATGACGCAGTAAAACTCCAGATATTATAGGGACATGATTTCGAGCGACTAGTCTACATAACATAATTATGCGCCCAGTACACTTAAACATTGCTGATTTATTAAATCAGTTTACGTTTCTTTACCTAGTTTAGTATGATTCTGTTGAGATTGGCAGGTTCTTAATCTGCTTTTGGGCTAAATTTAATGTTTTCGTTAGAAACTTTAGCTTTTCCTCTCATTTGGTCAAGGCTAAATAAGTATTTATACTTATCACCGATCTAAATTGGGATCACCGATCCTCAAACTGTGGTAAGAGGACGGTTATCTATCTAGCCACTAAATTATCGTTCGTCTTACAATTAAGGTCAATACCATCAGTTCTCTTCCTTATATATATGTACGTGATCGAAATCCTGCTTAAGAATACGGCTATGCCTATGTCAGTCCAGCGCAAGACTGTCGAAGAAGCGACCACCGTTTATCAACAGGTTTTGGCAGCCATGAAATCTGGCGATCGGAATCTGCTAGAATTGTCCTGCGATCGTCAGCCCGAAAAGAAAATTGCCGTGATCACTGATTCGATCGTTGCCGCTCAAATGTATGAAAAATCAGGCGCAGCCGCTTCCGGCAAAACCCCTGGATTCGTTGCCTTTGCTGCATCTTGATCTTTTAAATTCTCATACATCGTAGGGTGTGTTACTGCGCTTGTCTTGTCGTTTTCTTATTCGGGGGGAACCCCCGAATAAAAACGCCGCAGCATAACGCACCAGCGTTTCTGGTAGGTTTGGGCAGGTTCGCACGGGCATTGCTAGGAGGAACCCAAAACTCTAGCATAAAGCGGCGTTTTTATGCGGGGGTTTCCCCCGCATAAAAAAACGACAAGACACCTGCCCCTACGAGTCTCGTATCCCATCTCCAAATTTTCTGGTGCATGACAGAATCCCCCCCAACATCGTTGCCTGCAATCGAAATCAAAGATCTATCCTTTGCCTGGAAGTCTGGCAAAACCGTACTTAATAACTGTTCCCTGTCCGTGCCACGGGGCGAATTTTGGATGCTGCTAGGTACAAACGGTAGTGGCAAATCAACCCTCCTGAGTTTAATTGCCGGATTATTAGCTCCCCAAGCGGGATCGATCGATATTCATGGCGGCTTGGGCATTGTCTTCCAGAATCCCGATACTCAATTGGTGATGCCCACCGTCGGTGCAGATGTCGCCTTTGGATTGGTAGCCGAACAACTAACAACCAGCCAAGTCCGCCATCGCGTGACAGAAGCTCTCAATGCCGTAAATCTAGTCGATCTGATTCGCCGTCCAATTTATGCCCTCAGCGGTGGTCAAAAGCAACGTGTAGCAATTGCCGGAGCGATCGCCAGACAGATTGATGTGATCTTATTTGACGAGCCTACCGCCCTCCTAGACCCCGATGCCCAGCTAGATCTGGTCGCCCAAGTCCGCGAACTAGTCAAAACCCGTGGGTTAACGGCTCTCTGGGTGACACATCGCCTCGAAGAACTAGACTACTGCGACGGTGCCTTCTTATTAGAGCATGGTCGGTTGGTCGATCGGGGTCATCCAGAGCGGATGCGTCAGCGGTTGATGCGGGAGATTGGAGGGTAGATGGGTGTGGGAGTGTGGGAGTGTGGGAGTGTGGGAGTAAGACTTAGAATGCTTCCATCTCCCCATCTCCCACACCCCTATCCACATACAACATAAATTGCTAATATGGAAGTGGTAAATATAAAAAATTATTAAGAAAGCTGCCATCTAAATCATGCCTCCCTCACGTAAACAAGCCGTATTGCTCGTTGACGGCTACAACGTGATTGGAGCCTGGACAGACTTGCACCATCGAAATAATAAACGCAATCCACTCCAATCCGGTTCAAAAGAAGAGCTAGAATCATCTCGATCGAAACTAATCGAAGCCCTGATTAACTACAGTGCCTATGAAGACTATCAAACGAAAGTAGTGTTCGATGCTTACAGTCGGGATGCTCCAGCCTATACCGAAATTATTACGCCCAATCTATCAGTCCATTACAGTGACTTTCTCGAAACCGCCGATACATACATCGAGAAATTTTGTGCCGCATTTCGTCACGATTTGCAATACTCAGGATCTAGATTAATTGTAGCAACATCCGATCGAGCGCAACAGCTTACATCAATCGGATTTGGAGCAGAATGGATCTCCTCGCCGCAACTGATTGCTGATATTGATTTTAGTGCCAAACGCGCCAGCCGCCAGCATCAATCCCGCAAACAGTCTTCCAAACGCTTCTTGTTCAACTCTCTCGACTCCAAGGCTCAAGCCAAGCTATCTGCTCTCAGGCATGGTTTGCCCCTCGACGACACCTGACAGCCATTGCCCATCAGCATTAGTCAGCTTAATTATTTCCCCGCAACCTAAGTCGTAAGTTCGCCAGAATCCTTCACCAGTCAGAGCTGCTGCGATCCCCAGTACCGAGCCTTTATGGCCGATCGCTAAAATATTTTTACTATTGCCTTGGACTAGCTTACCTGCTATAATGGCGATCCGTGCATCTAGTTCCTGAGCAGTTTCAGGGTAACAAGGAATAACTAGAGATTGATAAGCATCATCAATATTTGGGTAAAGCCGCATCAGTTCATCCACAGGCGTAGTACCTGGAAATCCAATAGTCCAGTCTTGGCAAAGCCACTCACATAACCCCCACTCCAGCCGAATTGGTAAATTAAGTAATCTTGCTAGTGGATCGGCTGTTTGAATCGTTCGCAAGAATGGAGAAGTATAAATACACTCTACCTGTAGTTGGTTGAACTTGTGGGCTAGCAAATGAGCTAGTTTGAATCCCGTCGTCGAAAGGGGAGGATCGTAGCGATAGGTTGCCGTATCAAACCACGCTGGCTGTTCAAAGTCTAAGCGGTGGGCGTGACGAACTAACCAAAGTGTCTGCATTTTATCAAAGGAGGAGTAGAAGTGAGTAAGCGGTATATTTCAGAAATGTGTCATCGATCGCTATTGTGTAACGAAATCTTAATTATGATGAGAGTGAGAGATTTGGTCATTGAGACGGTTATTCGGATCGATAGGGGTGTAAATACCGATCTAGTTCAACCTTAAAATGCTCAGACCGCCCACCGTGCGCCAATTGGCTGAGGATTAAAAAAGATAGTCAGTTAATGTTGAGAAATGTTAAGATTATTAGTATTGAAACAACCATAAACTTGAGAATCAAGTCCAACTGACACCTCCCAAATCCAACAGTGACTGTGATCCAACCGTCAACAGTTGATGAGAGCAGTCTTTGCACTTGAGATTTTGCATCTAAATTCCCCTTACATTTTAGCCAGAGTCATGAAAACTGCTCAAGCATCAACTGATACTGTCCGTACCTACCTGCGTGAAATTGGGCGCGTGCCGCTCCTGACTCACGAGCAGGAAATCCTGTTTGGTAAACAGGTACAGCAGTTGACGATCGTGATGGCAGTCAAAAATACTCTCATCGAGGAACTAGGTCAAGAACCTAGTTTAACGGAATGGGCGACTGCTGCCAATCTCGAACCACTTCAACTCCAAAAGATCATCGCTGGTGGTGAAAACGCCAAACGCCGGATGGTAGAAGCCAATCTTCGCCTGGTAGTATCTGTCGCCAAAAAATATATCAAGCGCAACATCGACTTATTGGACTTGATCCAAGAGGGAACGATTGGGATGCAGCGCGGCGTGGAGAAATTCGATCCCAGTAAGGGCTACCGTTTTTCGACATATGCTTACTGGTGGATTCGTCAAGCGATTACCCGCGCTATTGCGGAGAAAGCACGAGCAATTCGGCTACCCATCCACATCACCGAGAAGCTGAACAAGATCAAGAAAGCCCAACGTGCCCTTGCCCAACAATATGGACGAGCTGCGACAATTAATGAATTAGCAGCAGAGCTAGAATTGTCTTCTAAGCAGGTACGGGAGTACCTAGAGCGGGCGCGTCAACCATTGTCTCTAGATTTACGGGTGGGTGATAATCAAGATACTGAGCTAGGGGATCTGCTCGAAGATCCAGGCATCTCGCCAGAAGAGTACGTTACTAATTCATCGCTCCAGCAAGATTTGGAGCGGATGATGTCCGAACTCACTCCTCAACAGCAGCAAGTACTCACTCTCCGGTTTGGACTCAAAGATACTCAACCGCTGACTCTTGCCAAAATTGGTGAGCTGCTCAACATCAGCCGCGAACGAGTGCGTCAAATCGAGCGGGAAGCAATCGCCAAGCTCCGCAAACGCAAAGCAGATATCGGTGAATACCTCGCTTCATAGCCTTTATTAAGTCCGCGTTTGCGGGCTTTTTTGTATGTTGGATCCATAGGGGCGTGGCTTTGTGCCCGCCCTGGCATATCGCAGTCAGAGTATTTATGGGTTGGTGCAAGATGTGAGTAAATCCCTACTCCCCTGCGTGATAAGAACTCCGAACAAGTGGCCCGGAACGAACGTGTCCAAAGCCGAGTTCGGTGGCGATTTCGCCTAGTCTGTCGAATTCGGCTGGAGTCCAATATTTGACTACTGGTAAATGTTCTAGGGATGGGCGCATGTATTGTCCTAGCGTTACCCTGTCGCAATCCGCCGATCTCAAATCCTTCAGTGTCTCGATAATTTCGGCTTCGGTTTCGCCATGTCCGAGCATCAAACCTGACTTTGTGGGAATAGTTGAATCGAGAGCTTTAACATGACTGAGAACATCTAGCGATCGACGGTATTTCGCGCCACGACGCACTCGATCTTGGAGTCTGGCTACTGTTTCGACATTATGATTGTAGCAGGCGGGTTTAGCGGCAACTACGGCCGCAACTCTGGCTTGCTGTTGCAGGGCGGCATCCTTACCACTCCAAAAATCGGGAGTGAGGACTTCGATTTGAGTATCGGGATTGAGGGCGCGAATTGCTTCGATCGTTTCGACAAACCCACCCGCACCACCATCAGCCAGATCGTCTCTTGCCACGGCTGTCAGCACCACATATCTAAGTCCCAGCAATTGGACAGCTTCCGCTACCTTCCGGGGTTCCTGGGCATCAAGAGGCATGGGCGCATGACCTTTATCCACCTGACAAAAGCCACAGCTTCGCGTGCAGATTGGCCCCATTAATAGGAAAGATGCGGTCTTTTGGCTATAGCATTCCGCCCGATTGGGACAACGCCCTTCCTCGCAGATAGTATGGATTTGACGCTGTTTGACGATCTGCTGAACCGTAGATAATTCACTGGCTGTACCGATCGATCTCCGCAGCCACGGTGGTAAAGATTGAATTTCGGCGCGCCAAACAGCAAGTTCTGAAGGAGATGTGGGCATAATTAGAGATATGGGGGGTAACTGATGAGTGACAAAACCTTCGTGGATGTAAAGACAACAAGGAGTAGAGTGTGTCAACTAACAAAATCTTGGTAATCGATGATAGTCGCGTGATTCGGAAAACCGTGCGCGATATGCTGCCCGAAGGTGACTTTGAGGTAATTGAAGCAAAAGACGGGCTGGAAGGGATCGACTTTATCGAAAAAGAACGTCCATCCCTAATCATGCTAGATTTTATTCTACCTAAAATGAGCGGCTGGGATGTGTTTCAACAGATTCAGTC
>JANNDL010000123.1:0-18575 GCA_031387665.1 Chamaesiphon sp. OTE_75_metabat_95
CAAGCGCACAGGTGACACCACCGACGCGCTGAATGTCAAATATACGATCGAAGGTACTGCCACCAACGGTACTGACTACACCACAGTAACCGATACGATCGAGTTCGCGGCTGGTAGCGATACTAGCACGATCGAGATTAATCCGATCGCCGATGGCATCTCCGAAGGGACAGAAAGCGTCACCCTCAAACTTGTTGATAATGACAACTACACCATTGTTGGTGACAAGTCTGAAACTGCCAGCATCACCGATCTGGTTCTACCATTAGTCCTACCAGTCAAAAACATTGATGAATTCAAAAATCCCGTTGGTACTGGCTTCCAAGGGAAGTCCGAAGGCGAAGTGATCGATTTACGCGGTTTTGCTGGTCGAAATCTCAAAGTAGATACCGTCACTACTAGCGATGCTGCTTATCAAAACTATATCGGCTTCTATGCCGTCGAGGATGCTCAAGGCACCCTGGCAAATGGTTTGAAGGTTGGTGATGCTGGCTATGCCAAAGCCGCGATTCAGAGTGCGATTCTGCGGGCTTTCAAGACTGAAACTCAGTCGGATCTAGCTGTTTCCGGTGGTAAAATCTACGCTCCTGTGGTGATTGCCAATGGTACTTTTGAAGATTTCCTCAACCGCAATCCGCAAAACCAAGCCAACAGCGATATCTACGCTTATTTCAACTACACGGGAGCTAATACCGACAAGGTAGATCACTTCCGCTTGTTGGGTGACAATAAGTTTGCGGTAGAAGATATGTACGGTGGTGGCGATCGGGATTACAACGATCTCGTCGTTCAACTCACTGTCAAGGGTTAAGTAAATCAATCACACCCGCTGAGGTGATTAGACAGTAAAATCAGCATGATTACAAAACAGGCTTCTCTGAGAAGCCTGTTTTTTGTCTTAATGTATCAGGAAGTTTCAAGATAGTAATTTACAATAAGAGAACGGTAGTTCCTATGGCAAAAAAAATGATAACTTTACCAATCACCTTGGAGCAACTTATTACGACGATCGAGCAGCTAGAGCCTAGCGATCGCCTACAAGTTGCTCAAGCTTTAATTCAGCTAGAACTACAGTCAGATTTAAAAGGCTTAATCAAGGAATTATATACTCAAACTCCTGTAGATGAAATTACTGACAGCGATATCATGAATGAGATTAAAGCTGTCCGCCAACAATTAAACAAATAGATATGACATTGCGAGTAGTCATAGACACTAATATTTGGATTCGTATTCTGCTAAGAGGAAGAGTCACGTTACCGATTCTAGCAGCATTTAATGCTAATGAATTTCAGCTAATCATGAGTCAAGCTCTTTTTGACGAACTTCATGAAGTTTGGAATCGACCTCGCCTAATCAAACATATTCAGCAAAACCAAGGTGTCGAACTAGAACAACAGCTAAAAAATAGATCGATCTGGATTTAACCAAAATTTTGACTGCTAACCAACTGCACCCAATGCAACTAAAGTAGTTTCAGTTGCTTTCGATAAACCACTAATTCGATGAATATTCATCCCTTGATAGGATTTCGGTAGCGTCAGGATCTTCAGACATCTAAATGTCTCCAGATTCCACAGTTCAATGGTTTCGTCCTGACTACAACTAAACAGGATGCGGAGTTCGGGGCTATAACAAATCGACCAAATACTTTGAGAGTGCGCGTTCAAGACTTTCACACAGTCACCAGTATTAGTATCCCATAATCTCAGCGTCAGGTCATCACTAGCACTTACCAACAGTTCGGAGGTAGTAGCAGATGCGGGGATAAATGTCAGGGCGCGAATCTCTTTGGTATGTCCGACGAGTGTTCGCAAACATTGATGTCTATCGATATCCCAGAGTTTAATGGTGAGATCGTCGCTACTACTGGCTAGCTTATCACCTGTGGAATTGAAAACGATCGATCGAATCCGATTCGCATGTCCATTGAGCAGTGTTTGAATTGTGCTGGTATTTAGGCTCCACAGCTCGATCTGGGGGTTGCTACCAGCGATCGCGATCAGGGGTAAATGGGGATGGGATGCGATCTCCCAAATCCATTCTGCTTGGGCATCTTGAATTAATTGGGACTCATTGCTTTGGGTATCCCAGACTAATATGGTTCTGTCATCTGATGCACTAATTATAGTTCTATCATCTACTCCAAATTTCACTGCCCACACCCAATCTGTATGTCCACGCCAAGTTTTGATTTCCTTTCCGGTGCTGACATCCCACAACTTGATGGTTCGATCGTGACTGGCACTTGCTAAAATTTTACCACTGGGGCTGAAGGTTAAGGATCGAATTCTGCCTGTATGTCCGATTAATGTTTTGAGTAATTTACCTGTATTTGGATTCCAGATTCTAATTCGTGCATCATCGCTACCGCTAGCTAAATATACGTCGCCAGACTCTAATTTTGGACTAACAGCGATCGTCCAGATCCGATTAGCTACGCCTGAGAATGTTCGGATCGTTCGCGTAGCGTTGGCTCCGCCAAATCGACCTGCTTTAGTATCCCAAATGCGGACTAATTGTTCATCACTTCCGACGGCTAACATAGTTTGATCGGGACTATACGCGATCGATCTAATTCGATACTGAGGTTCTGATAGCGTAGTCAAAGCTTCCCAACTCGCCGCATTCCAGATCTGAATTTTATCTGCACCCGCACTAATCATTCTTTGCCCATCTGGACTAAACATCATCGACCAGATCGAACTATTAGCTGTAACTGCAAAACTATTTAGACAGGATCCACTAGCAACATCCCATATTTTAATCGAATCATCGTCACTACCGACTAATGTTTTACCATCAGGACTAAAAGCTAATGCCCTAATTCGACTAGACTCATCGAAAGTAACTTTAACACATTTTTTTGTCCAAATATTCCACAGCTTCACAGAGTTAGCACTACTAGAAGCTAATGTATACCCATTACTACTAAAAGCCACTGACCACATCTGCTCATCTGGTTCCTGGATCGTAAATACACACTTGTCAATATTCAGATTCCAAATCTTGCCAGTTCGATCGCTACTAACACTAATTAAAAATAATAACCCTTTCCATACCACAAATCGCGCCGACCACACCCAATCAGTATGTCCGCGTAAAACGTGCAGACAATTCATCTGCTCCCAGTCCCAAACTCTTACACTACAATCATTACTCGAACTAGCGAGCATCTTCCCATCGGGACTAAACGTCACATTTCTAATCCAGTCCCCATGTGCTTGCCATGCCAATAGTTGTTCACCATCAGCCACGCGCCAAATCCGAATTTGTCCATCCATTCCCCCGGTCGCTAAGAGTTTTTGATCTGGGCTAAATGTGACGCTAAATATACTGCCTAATGCTTGTGAAAAAACAGTTTGATTAAAATGACAATAGGAAAAATCAACGCTATGTAAGTTAATATTCTGAAGATAAGCTTGACAAATTGGTAGATACGAGAAATTATATCCATCTAAATTTACGCGCAAACCTAATAGGATATTGATAATATTGCCGATCGCATATCCAGTGCGTGGATTATATGTAACGATAGACTCTGCTAACTGGTGCAGATGAAGCTGTTCTTCGCGAAAGTAACTAATCATCGATCGAAACTTATGCTCGATAATTGCCAAACTCCGATCTTTAGTCAGCCGCTCGATAATTGGTGCTAACAATAACCGCTGTTGAGTTTCACGCACATAGTCCTTCGCTGTCGCTTGAATAATTGCATGGGTTCTAAATAGATCGAACTGAGCACAATCTAACTCCGACCAAATCTGTTCTACAAACCTATCGCTCACATATTCCATCACCACATTTTGCAGTGTGAAACCATCTTCTGTAGACTGAATCAAAAATCGATCTAGCAACGAATCGATCGCCGTGATAATCTGAGCAATAGATCCATCTAAAAGATCGCCTAATAACTCCTGTGCATTCACAGGCTCCCGTCGAATTGCCAACCAATAAATAACAGATTGCTCCACTCCCGATAAACGATTAAATTGCACCGTCAATAAATCCTGAATCTCCCCAAACACCGTCGGAATCTGCAAAAAATCAGCAATACTATAATTAAAAGTATTTCTAATCGTCGCCGCCACAATTTCCAGAGCCAAAGGATTACCCTGATACTGCGAAACTAAGCATTCAATCTCCCCATCCGAGCCAAATATTCCCTTGCGATTGAGAATTTTTACCGCCGACTGCTGCAACCCACCTAATTGCAACACCCGCACCGGAACATCATCCCCCTGCAATCTTCTCAACTCTTTAAACTGCTCCCGACTTGTCACCACCACACAACTCTGATGCGCCGACTCCCCAATCCTTCGGAGCAACTCCCCATAACCATGCGACAGCGGCTGATAATTCCCCGCCAGATCGCCAGCCTGCAAAATCGACTCAGCATTGTCCAAGATCATTAAACACCGCGCCGAGCGCAATCGATCGATCAGAGCCGTAATTTTCTCGCCCAAACTATCCGGTAAATCAACAGCATTGTGGCGCGACACCAACTTAATACAGTCCCCAATTATCTTCTCCACAGGCGGAGCTTCCCGCAAACTCCGCCAGATCACATACTCAAACTCCCCCGCAATCCCCTGCGCCACCTCCGCCGCCAAAGCCGTCTTCCCAACTCCGCCAATCCCCAACAGCGCAACCAGCCGCACCTTATCGCCAATCACCCACCGCTTGAGCGTCTCAATCTCCACCACCCTACCCGCAAACATCGCGGTATCCGGTACCTCACCCCAATCACAATTAGTAATAACTTTAGCCGCTGGAGCTGTCTCAATCGTTTCTTGCCAATTTAGCCCCAGCACTTGACAAAATGCCTGATATACCTGCGGTCTAATCGGTTCACCCTTCAAGAACCGCCGCCAACTTCCAATTGAAACCGCAAATTGCTCAGTATTTTCCCAGTCAATATTGGGGTCAAGAATATGACTAGCTGCGAGTAACCATTTGGGATGATCGATCGACCATCCTCGATCGATTCGAGCTTGTTTGATGCACTGGAGCTGTTCTGGAGCTGCTTTGAGGCTGGACATGAAGGAAACACCGCTGAATTGTTAACCAGGGTTTAGATAGCCTGTGAGGTGCTTAAACTCTAGCTGAAGGATATCAGCAGAATACATGAATTTGTAGTAGATTACTATCGCTGTTTTTTGTGAAGTGGTTGAAGGTTTAGTAGTGTGGCGATCTAGCTTACTGGGAGGCGGTTTGGATAGTGAATCCCCCAACCCCCTTGGGAAGGGGGCTTTTAGGTAGTTAGGGTGTGGGGATTTTTGTTTGAAGCATTTAATAGCAAAATTATCAATCATAGTTTTTGAGTGCTCAAAGCGATCGGAAACTGGATAGAAAGTACGTCTGTAAATGTCGATAATCGCACAAGAATTTATACCCCGTTAAGAATCCGTAGGGGCTGGTTTATGCCAATAATTGCGAATGTAACTATAACTCTCGTACAAACCCGCCCTAACCCACAATCAACAGATCGATCTGTAAGATCAGAACCCCGACTTTTTGGAAAAAGTCGGGGTTCTTGCAGTAATGGTAGAGATTTCAGCTTTGATCGATCTGTCATCAACAAATAATTTTGGCTCTTCACTAGTTGGTATGCTAATCACAGGTTAAATCACTCGAAACCTTTCTAGAAAGCCAAAAACAGCCTGGAAATCTATCGATTGTTGATTTTCACCATCAATCCCATGCCAGCTATGGGTTAAGCTGGAAATCAGCATACTAAGTGGCGAAGAGCCATAATTTTTAATTGGTCAAGTACAGTTTTTGAGTTTGAGTTCGATCGAAAACTGTACTGGTGGTAGAGCAGTGCAGATAATTTTTTAGATAGTGCATGATACTACAGGCTTTAAACCAAAAAGCTCAGTTGCGCCCCTAGTATCGTCTATAATTTAACTGTGAGATTCTTGACTCACGCTGAACCATTACTTATGCGGAGAAAGTCTAATGACAGAATCCAATGGTCAGGCTAATGGTCACTCTAATTACAACAAACCGCTCATTGCTTTTCGCTATGTCGGTGCTGATGTTTTTATCCGAGAGGACAATGCAGGCAACGAAACAATTGCCTACATCGAGGATGTGATTAGAGAGCTAGAACAACTCGAACGAGATTTAGGCGACGAACCCACTTCTGATACCTAATCTTGAATAACTTTTGCTCCTAGTTCTATTCTAGGAGCTTTCTTACTTTTAAAACAAGTTTAGAAGAGATGATAAATAGTTCTATTGTTATACCTGCTTACTATCGAATTTTTGAACTACGAGACAATGCTTGGCTCGCGAAAACTTCCGAAGTGTTTTACAATCCTAGTTCTCTTCCTTTTGATGCCAACGATACCGAGGCGAATTTCGGGATCTCCAAGCGTCAAATCGTTCTGGCACTGCATCAGCAATTTGATGCCCAGCAAGGTTATTACATCGCCGATCTAATCCAAAAACGCTACTACTATTGCGGTCTAGTTTTTGATGATGCCCGCAAAATGTTGTTGAGTTTGGGTATTGGTCGTTTAGAACCAGAGTATGACTAATTTCACACTCAGCCAACAGGATGCAAAACAGATGAAACGCTGTATCAGCGATCTGTTTGCCCAGATGACTACCGACTATCAGCAGACAAGAGCGGAACGCAAAGAAGTCACCGCAGCATTTCCCCCCAGCGACGAAGCTTTTAGTGCGATCGAAGAATTAGAGCTACTAACAAGCGATCTACGCGGCTATGCTAGCCAGCTTCAAGTCCGCGATTGGATCGAAAATCCGGCTGCGGCGATCGATCGATTACAAACCATGCGTATATTTAGTATTCCCAGCATCGCTCACTTCTATTTTGAGCATAGTCGAGACTATCCAAAGCTAAAAGAATACGTGCGACAACTCGATTATATTCGCTTACTTCTATTAGAGTATTTGCAATCCGATCTCACGACGCAAATGTCTGGAAGAGCTGATCTCGTCGTTTGATAACGATCGATCCTCGACTTCCTAAATAATGTCAAAAACAACCTTGAGCGCGCGATCGATCTTTTCGATGATTTCAGGCTCCAGCTCCCCTCTGATCGATACTAATCGATGCTGATAGTCGATGGGACGAGTCTGAAGACAATCAGCGATCGATAATTTACTCAAGCCATTCATCGCCGATGGTGCAACTTCGATGTTGGTCTTGATTTTACTTTTTTTAAGACTCCATTCAGTTAAGGGGACAACCTGAATTACTGGTACCCGCTCATTATAGGTATCATTAGTAACGATAATACAAGGTCTAGTTTTGCCTGTTTCCGAACCTTTAATCGGGTCTAGATTTACATCAATAATCAATCCTCGATGCAGTGTAGTCATTTTGGCCAATTAGCAATCGCTGCATCTGTGAGCTGTTGGAGTTCTTCATCCTCAACATACAGTTCGGCGTATAGTCGAGCCGATTCTTCTAGTTCTTGACGTTCTAATTCTTGGTAGAGCCGATCCAACGCCAAGCGGACGATCGAACTTTTATCTTTAAACCCACGCTCTCTAAACTCTTCTAAAAAATCGTGGTGGGACTGCGTTAGCGTGAATTTTGATTGAATCATGACGATCGGTTTAAGACCATATATCTAGGACTATACCATAATCATAATATTAGAGCTAGTATTAGGGTCGCTAAGTTGGTACAATCCTAAAATCTCTAGTCTTGCGGCTCAACATCTATTTCCCTAACGATCGATAAAATCAACAACCTTACATTAGACAAAATTGAATCTCTTGGTGCTGCTTTACTAGATTTCGATCTCCTGGAAGATCTAACCGCTTGGCTGAGTGAGAATCGATCGTAGAATAACAATTAATGGTGATGTCAGACCCCCGACTTTTTGGAAAAGTCGGGGGTCTTGCTGTAATTGTTGCAATAACAAATAAATTTCAAGTTGTCAAGTACAGTTTTAGGATCTGAACTCGATCGAAAACTGTACTGGTGGTTGTGCGATCGGCAAGGTTAAATTTGGAATAGCTTATAACCCTCGATCGGATTGATACAGAGCATGAGTTTGATTATCGACAGCTCAATATCTGGATCGCATCCCTTGTGTCATCTCACCAACTAAGAATTATGCTCTACAAATCTTCTCTCCTAGTAGTCAGCTTTGTGCTGCTGTCAATTGCTCCTGCAAGTGCCTCAGAAGTACCGATAGAGACAAATCCCATCTCCTTACCGCAACAGCAGGAATCGGTAAAAGATTGGGCGATGAGTGCTGCTATTCCCCTCAGCGACGCATTGCCAACCACGCTCAACGATGGCACAAAGATTGCCCAATCATCCACATCTAATCAGCCAGCCGAACCTAAAAAATGGGCAGTTGGGGTACATGCTCAAGCTGGTACCACAGGTTTGATTGGAGTCGATGCTGGTTACAAATTCAGCCCCAATCTTCATGCACGACTGGGATTGAATACAGCAGGTTTTAATTATAATTACAGTAGTCAAGGTATTGATTATAGTTCTAATTTTAAACCAACGAATATTCATCTTTTAGGTGACTATTTTCCCTTTGGTGGCGGATTGCGATTAACAGGTGGGTTGGTGGCTCAAAGTAATCGATTTACCGCAACAGCAAAATCTGGAGCAGGTAATCAAATTAATCTCAACGGCACTAATTATGATGCTGCTCAAGTAGGCACTGTAGAGAGTGAAGGTAAATTCACCAATGGGATCGCACCATATTTAGGAATTGGATTTGGTACACCGATTAATTCTGGATTTGGGTTTAATTTAGATGCGGGCGTGATGTTTGCCGGATCGCCCACTGTCAAGCTTTCGGCGAATAATCTTTCATCCTTAATTCCCACATCGCAGCAGAATCAAATCCGTTCTGATTTGGCTGCTCAAGAGCGACAAACCAATAGTGATATTAAGAGCTTTAATATCTATCCAGTTATCTCGATCGGCTTTTCCTACGCATTTTAATTAGATCGATCGAATTGCATTTATACAGATCTGTAGGGGCGGGTTCATGCTAACAATGTCATTTTGTCCATTAACCTCAAACAAAACCCGCCCAACTCCACTAGGAAATAAACATGCTTATTAACCGATCCCTTATCTGTAGGTTTGGGCAGGTTTGATTGACAGATCTTATGCTCGATTTGCCAAAGGCAACGCTACGCGAAGGATATCAATTGCATAAACGTAGCTCTATAGATATTATTACTAATGATGCCGATCGAATCTATTTATCGAGATGTTTCTTTTGGTCTACCAATTGGGCTTACTAATAATAGCAGAGTGTAATAGCTCAGATGAGATCGATCGACCCTAGACTCCGAATAAACTAATCAATCTGAATAATTAGCCTCAAAGTCTGCCATAATCTTTCATATAAAACCCCGCATTTTTCATAGTAATTATTATGCCTAAGCAAGCTGGAAACTCGATCGCAACTGCATTTGATATCACCACTATCGATACCAATATCAAAATTTTTGAGGACACCATCTCGAATACTGATTCGCTTGGTTATTACAAGTTTACGATCTCCGAAAATAGCAAGCTAAATATCAAGCTGAGTGGATTGAGTCAGGATGTGGACTTATTTTTGCTCAATGCTGATGGGAGCCAAGTTGTTGCATCATCTGCCGTTGGCGGGAATGTTGATGAAAATATTGCACAGAATTTGAGGGCGGGTAGTTACTATTTTTATGTGCGTGGGGGCGGAACTGGGACAAATTATAAGCTGGAAACTAGTGCGATCTCTTTAGGTGCGATTCCGGTGGATAGTGCCGGAAGCAGTTTAGATCGAGCTAACAACCTCGGTACATTAGGGACAACAGGCACAGTTGTTAATGAATTTATCGGTAATTTTAATGGGCTAGACATCGATTTCGCTGACTACCATCAATTCACCATTGCCGAAAATAGCACGGTTAACCTCAAACTGACTGGGTTGAGTCAAAATGCTGTGCTTACATTGCAGGATAGTCAAGGGACTCTGATTACTGGTTCTGACAATAGTCCTGCGGACAAAAATCTCGCCCAAAATCTCCGAGCGGGGAATTACTATGTCTTTATCAGTAATAGCGGGGGGAATGGCACTAGTTATCGTTTTGAAGCTAATGCAGTTTCTTTGGGCGCAGTACCTGTTGATAATGCAGGGGAGAGTCCTGATAAAGCCAAAAATCTTGGCACACTGAGCGCAATAGAAACCGTTGCTAATGACTTTTTGGGTGACTTTAATGGGTTGTCTACAGATAGTAGCGATTATTATCAATTCACTGTTGCTGAAAACAGCACTGTTAAGCTCAAACTGAGTGGATTGAGTCAAAATGTCACGCTACAACTCTATGATAGTCAGAAAAATATTGTGGAAACTGCTGCCATCGCAGGCAATGCAGATGAGAATATTACTCGCAATTTACGGGCTGGCACTTACTATATCTCCGCTGCTGGGGGTGAGAGAGGTACTAATTATCAATTAGCCGCCAGTGCTACCAGTCTAGGTGCTGTGCCTGTTGATAACGCGGGGGATTCTCTCGACAAAGCTAAAAATATAGGGGTACTAGGCAATACAGCGATAGTTATTGATGAATATGTTGATAATTTTGGGAACTTTGATGGTTCGATCGATTTCAGGGATTATTATCAATTTACTATTACCGAGAACAGCACTGTTGATTTAAACCTGAGTGGGCTGAGTCAAGATACGAATATTTCCTTGTTTGATAGTCAAGGTAATTCTATTAAAATTTCCGATGTTCGTGGAACCAGTGATAAAAATATTTCCCAAAAATTAAGATCGGGTACTTATTTTGTTTCCGTTAGTCCTAGTCCGGCATTGGGTTTTAATTCGAGTACAAAGAATGGTACTAATTATCGATTTAGTGCTAATGCTGTAGGTTTAGGCAGCACACCAGTTGATAGTAGTCCTTTAAATCAGGCTAGCGACTTGGGGATTATAACAATAGCAATACCTACGTTACAAGGCGAAATTGTTGTTACTAAACAAGGCGAAAATATTGTTGCTAATTATGATAAGTATTATAAGTTCACTCTGTCTGAGAATAGTACTATCAACCTTAAAATAAGTGGATTGAATCAAGATGCAAATATAGCATTGTTGACTAGTCAGGGTAATATTATTGTCTCTGCGGCTAAGATTGGTAATGTTGATGAAACGATCGGTCAAAATTTGAGAGCGGGAGTCTACTATCTTCGGGCATATCGCGGCATGTCTGGCGATCCGTTCGCTACTCCTACGAGCCTTACTTTTAAACTTGATGCTAGTGCAACGAGCTTGGGTGCAATTCCGATCGATAATCCTGGTGATAGTATCGATCGATCTCAAGATCTTGGCATCCTCAAAACTGAAGCAGTTTCAGCCACAGATTTTCTCGGTAACTTTAACAACTTATCTAACGATTTCAGTGATTACTATAAATTCACTCTAGCTGATAACAGTACTGTCAATTTAAAGCTGAGTGGTTTGAGCCAAGATGCTAATTTAGTTTTACTCAATAGCAATGGTAAGACCATCTTATCTTCTAGTAAGACTGGGAGTAGCGATGAAAATATCAGTCGCAATTTATCAAAAGGTACTTACTATGTGCGAGTGGAAGCTGGAATCGGGCTATTTGGTTTTCCAACAGGGGCTAATGCTGTAGCTGAGGCAAAGAATACTACTTACAAATTGGATGCAAGTGCGATCGCGTTAGGTGCGATTCCTGTTGATAATGCTGGCGAAAATATCGATCAAGCTAAAGATCTCGGAACTATTAAAACCGAACTAGTTTCAGCGACAGATTTCCTGGGTAACTTCAAAGATTTAGCAAATGATTTTTCCGATTACTATAAATTCACCATTGCTGATAACAGTACTGTCAACTTAAAATTAAGTGGCTTGAGCGAAAATGCGAACTTATCTTTGCTCAATAATCGCGGTACGATCATCTTGTCTTCTAGCAATACTGGAAGTAGCGATGAAAATATCAGTCGCAACCTCCAAAAAGGTACTTACTATGTGCGAGTGGATGGCGGAATTGGACTATTTGGTTTCCCTGGTGTGCCTGGAAGTGCTAGTGATGCAAAGGGAACAAACTATAAGCTAGATGTCAGTGCAGTTTTTGTTGGTGCAGCACCTGTAGATAATGCAGGACAAACCATTAACACGGCGAGAGATTTAGGGGTAATTAGCGAACCTCAACAAATTGCTGATTATATCGGTAATTTCAATAGTTTGAGTAACGACTCGGCAGATTATTATAAATTCCGCGTTACGACAGATAGTTTCTTGAAGCTGACTCCTACTGAAACAGCGATTAATCCTAATCTTCAACTTTTCAATAGTGCTGGAAAGTTGCTTTCTACTCCGATAAGTTTTAGAAATCTGGCTAATACCAGTATTAATCAAGCGATTACCGCTGGAACTTATTATTTGGGTGTCACTCCGAATGGAAATGTTGGCAGTAATTACCAACTAAATCTTGCGGCACCAACGATTATCGATCTGGCTGGGAGTAACAATCAGACGGCGCGAGATGTAGGGATATTAAATGGCGCGAGAGCTTTTACTGATTTTATTGGTTCTGTTGATTATGGAGATGTCTATCGGTTTGAGTTAAAGGAAAAGAGTACTTTTAATCTCAACTTTAATCCAGATAAATCTAGTAGTAGCAATTCTATCAGATTGACCAATGCTAAAGGTCAGTTCATCGGTAGTGTTAGCAATAACACCTTATTACAAGAATTAGATCCTGGGGTGTACTATGCGGGGATTTATAACTATGGTGGCTCCGATAGTGACACAAATTATAATCTCAATTTATCGGCTATTGCCAAACAAAATTCGGCGGTTTTCCAAATTCTGAACGTTACCCCCATTGCTGGTAGTAATCAAGGCGAAGCAAGTATTGATATCAATGGAACTAAATTTACGCCGACTGCTAAGGTGAGCATCGTCGATCCTAGTGGAAAAGAGGTAAATAGTAACGCGGTAACAGTCCTGAATGACACCAGCATTGCGGCTAAATTTGACCTGAAGGGGCAAGTAATTGGTGCTTATGATGTCAAGGTGGTAGATGGTACTAATCAAGCCTTGGCGAATGATATCTACTTAGTGAATGACTTGGCACCAGGACGGCTACAGGTAGATATTGCCGCGCCAGGGGCGGTGCGTCCTGGGGCGACGGGTGAATTGATTATTACCTATCGCAATGCTGGGAATACAGATATTCCGGCTCCGTTGTTGACTTTGGTGGCTAAGGGTGCGCTGTTGGAAGAGTCGGGCGTGTATAAGGATGGCACGATTCAGTTCTTGGGTATCAATAAGGAAGGGAATGCTGGGGTGCTGCCAGCGGGGGCGACTGGTTCCGTGCGGGTGAAATTCCGTTCTGCTTTAGATGCGACTAATATCGATTTCCAAGTCAATAGTTTGGCGTTGGATGAGAATGTTGATTGGAATGGGATTAAGGAAAGCTCTCGCCCTGAAGGGATTACGGCGGATGTGTGGGACAAGATTTATAGTAATTTTGTTACTAGCGTTGGCGGTAAGGCGAGTGAGTTTCAGAAGGTATTGAATGATAATGCCAATCGTCTGAGCCAATTGGGTGAATATACGGGCGATATCTCGCGGCTGTTGAGTTTTGAGTTGCAGCAGGTGAATAGTAATGCGATTTCGGCGCGTTCTACTGTCGGGGCATTTGGGCGCGGTGGGGTAAATCCTTGGGATGTCACTGCGATTACTGATGCAGCGGGGAATGTGGCGATTCAAACCGGAGATCGCCGTCGCACGTTTACCAAAGGGAAAGATGGTAAATATCAGGGTATTACTGACGATTTGGGCAGCTTGACAAAGGTTGGAGATGTCTATCAAATCAAAGAGTTTGATGGCACTGTGCAGAGCTTCTTGGCGAATGGGAAGTTAGATTTTATTCAAGATACCAATCAGAATAAAGTCACTCTCGGCTACACCGATAGTCAGTTGACGGGGCTGAGTTATAGCAATGGCGATAAAGTCAGTTTCAAATACAATGCTCAAGGACGGGTAAGTGAAGTTGTCGATATTTATGGACAATCTACCACCTATGTCTACGATGCAACTGGCGAACGATTGTTGTCGGTAAGTGATGTGAGTGGGGCGGTTAGTTATACTTACGAAACCGAGGGCGCGAAAGCCAACGCAATTAAATCGATTACTTATCCAGATGGTACTCAGTCGCTATTTGAGTACGATGATTTGGGACGGGTGACGAAGGAGAGCCTCAATGGTGGTGAACAAACCCTCAAGTACAGCTACGATAGTACGGGTGGTGTGACGGTTACTGATGCTAATAATAAGTCTACCCAAGTATTGCTAAACGACCGTGGACAAGTCGCTCAAACTACGGATGCGTTGGGACGGGTGAGCCGCTTTAGTTATGACGATAAGGGCAATCTCACTCAAGTATTAGCCCCCGATAGTTCCAATGCGAAATTTAGCTACGATAGCAAGGGTAATTTACTTGCTTCTACCGATGCGTTGGGACAGAGTGTCCAATTTGCCTACGATACCCGCTACGACCAAATTAAGAGCGTTAAAGACCAAAAAGGGAACGCGATTAATTACACCTACGATGATCAAGGCAATCTGGGTAGTATTGGCTATGCAGATGGCTCGAAGGAGAGCTTTACCTATAGCGATAAGGGTGATGTGACGGTTTCCAGCAATCGGCGCGGACAGGAGATTAGCTACACCTACGATAGTCGCGGCTTGTTGACGAAGAAAGCCTTTGCTGATGGTACTTCGGCTGCCTTTGAATACGACGTGCGGGGGAATCTCACCAAAGCCACCGATGCGGATAGTAGCGTCACCTACGGCTACGATGCGGCGGACAGACTCACCAACGTCAGCTACGGCGGTACTCGCTCCCTCAGCTTTAGCTACGATGCAGGTGGACGGCGGAATCAGATGGTGGATCAAGATGGGTTTGCCACCAATTACAGCTACGATAGCGTGGGGCGACTGAAGCAACTGACTGATAAGGATGCGAAAAGCATTGTCAGCTACAGCTACAACACATTAGGGCAACTCAGCCGCGAGGAGAATGGTAACGGCACTTATACCGCCTATACCTACGATGATGCCGGACAAGCTCTGAGCATTGTCAATTACAAACCCGACAACAGCATCAACTCGCGCTACGACTATACCTACAACCAATTAGGACAGCGCACCAGTATGACTACGCTGGAAGGTAAAACCAGCTATGGTTACGATGCCACAGGTCAACTTACCTCCGTCGCTCTCGCCAGTGGACGCAATATCGAGTACAAATACGATGCCGCAGGCAACCGGATCACTGTTAAAGATAGTGCCACGACGACGAATTACAGCACGAATAACCTCAACCAATACACCACAGTTGGCGGTGATGCTTACACCTACGACAAAGACGGCAACCTCGCCAGCAAAACCGCCAGCGGTAAAACGACCAGCTTTAGCTATGACATTGAAAACCGCTTAATCGGCGTGACAAATCCCGATGGAACTTGGCAATATCAATACGACGCACTGGGAAATCGGATTGGCAGCACCCTTAATGGTCAAAAAACCGACTACTTACTCGACCCCACAGGTTTAGGCGATGTGGTGGGTGAATATACAGGCAGCCAAGCCACTCGTTACAGTCATGGTTTGGGCTTGGCAAGTCGGAATGATGGCACTAATACCAGCTTCTTTGATACCGATGCCATCGGTTCGGTAGTAGGGCTGAGTGGTACGGGTGGTAATTATCTGAATAGTTACAGTTATCTTCCCTTTGGTGAAAGTTTGGCTAAAACTGAAACTGTTGCTAACTCGTTTGAGTATGTTGGACAGTATGGCGTGATGAATGAAGCTAATGGGCTAGATTTCATGCGGGCGAGGTTTTACACGCCTGGGGAAGGACGGTTTATTAATCCAGATCCGATTGGGATTAATGGTGGAGATACCAATTTATATCGATATGCTGCAAACAGTCCTACTAATCTTATAGATCCTGAAGGCAAATTCGCTCAGGTTGCTACTGCTATCGGTTTGATTGCTACTGGCTTTTGGTGGCTGTACAAAGAAACTGTTGATACTCAAGCCAAATTGAAGGAAAAAAAGGCTAAGGACGAAGAAACGGCTAAGAACAAAGCACTTGCTGACTTAGAACGAGAAGTTAAACGAAGCAAAATACAACAGGAATGGGACGAGCTAAACCGTAAACAAAAAGAACAAGATCTGAAGGATGAGAGCCTAAATCCTGAGAAAAAACTTCCCATTTATGAGCGTCTTCCCGTTTATGAGCGTCTTCCCATTTATAAACAACGAGAAGCCCAAGGCAACACCCAAACCCGCAACGCCTTCGACCCCAACGACATCATCGGACCCGGCGGCACAGGAACAGATCGCTGGCTCACCCCCGATCCCATCCTCCCCTACACCATCCGCTTCGAGAACGTAGCCACCGCCACCGCACCCGCCGTCCTCGTCAACATCACCCACACCCTCGACAGCGACCTCGACCTCAACACCTTCGAGCTAGGCGACTTCGGCTTCGGTAGCACCACCATCACCGTCCCCGACGGCCTGCAAAACTACACCACCCGCCTCGACCTCCGCGACACCATCGGCGACTTCGTAGACTTCACCGCCACCCTCGACACCGCCACCCGCCTCGTCACCTGGAAAATCATCACCATCGATCCCCTCACCGGAGAACCCGCAGAAGGAGTCACCGACGGATTCCTCCCCCCCAACAACGCCAACCGCGACGGTGACGGCTTCGTCAACTACCGGATCAAAGCCAAAAGCGACACCCCCAACGGAGCCAGCCTCGATGCCCAAGCCAGCATCGTCTTCGACACCAACGCCCCCATCGTCACCCCCGTCTGGTCGAATAAAATCGACACCAACGCCCCCAGCAGCAAAGTCCAAACCCTCGCCGCCACCACCGCAGGTAAGGATCTCACCGTCACCTGGGCAGGTACCGACGACGGTAGCGGCGTGGGTAAATACGATGTCTACGTCGCCGTCGATGGTGGTAACTACACCCTCTGGCAGAACAAAACCGACAAAACCAGCGGTACTTATACCGGAGAAATCGGTAAAACCTATAGCTTCTACAGCATCGCCACCGACGGCGTAGGCAGAACCGAAACCAAAACCGCCACCGCTGAAACCACCACCAAATTAATCGAACTGCCCACAGTTCCTACGGTTCCGACAATTACGATCGCAGTCACCGACGCAGATCTAGCCGAAACCCCCACCGGACAACCAGCCAATCCAGGACAATTTACTCTGACTCGCACAGGTGCCACCACCGCCGACTTGACGGTAAATTACACCATTGCTGGCACCGCCACCAATGGCACAGACTATCAAACCCTTGGCTCAGTCACCTTCGCCGCAGGTAAAGATACCGCCATCATCGATCTCAACGTCCTCGACGACAACATCTATGAAGGCACCGAAACCGTAACTCTCTCCCTCACAGCCAATCCCGCCTACATCATCCCTGCGGCTCCAAGTGCCAGCATTAATATTGCCGACAACGACACCAAACCAACAATTAGCGTCGCCAACATCATCCAACCCGAAGGCAACACTATCGCCCAAGGCGAGGCTACGCCAACGACTTCGCTCAGTGCAAGCAGCGACACAGCTAACTACGGTTTCAACCTCACATTAAGCAACCCCAGTACCGAAACCATCACCGTTAAATACACGACGGCAGATGATACCGCTACTGCTGGCAGTGACTACACCGCCGCAACGGATACCGTCACCTTCAATCCAGGTGAAACTACCAAAATAGTTAATATTGTTGCCACTGCTGACACCATATTTGAAGCCGATGAAACCTTCAAATTGAACTTGAGTGATGCTGTCAATGCCACCATTACGATAACTTCAGCAACAGGCTCAATTGTCAATGATGATGTAGTTATCCCACCTGTAGAACCCGTAATAATTCCACCTGTAGTTGAGGCTGTAATCGTTACGCCAGTTGTTGAACCTGTCGCAGTTACACCTATGCTGTGGATCAGCAATGCTTATCCCAAAGTTGGGAAAGAAGGCGATCCTGATGCGGCACTTCGGGAGTTTGATATCCACCTCTCTCATGCCAGTGCCGAAACCGTCACGGTTAAATATGCAACTGTCGATGGTACTGCTGTCGGTGGTAGTGACTTCGAGTCAATTGCCCCAACCACGCTCACTTTTGCACCAGGAGAAACTTGCAAAACCGTCAGCGTTAAGGTTATTGATGATAACGTCTATGAAAGCAAAGAAAGCTTCATCGTTGAGCTTACGAATCCAACCAATGCCACCATTGAGATGGGCTACGATTATGGTATCGCTAAGATCATCGATGACGATCTGCCAGGTGTTTCGATCGATTGCCCTGACAAGGAGGCTGGCGAAGTCAAAACTGGTAAATCTAATTCAGGCAAATTTAGCTTCAAGCGCACAGGTGACACCACCGACGCGCTGAATGTCAAATATACGATCGAAGGTACTGCCACCAACGGTACTGACTACACCACAGTAACCGATACGATCGAGTTCGCGGCTGGTAGCGATACTAGCACG
>JANNDL010000125.1:0-9850 GCA_031387665.1 Chamaesiphon sp. OTE_75_metabat_95
CAAGCGCACAGGTGACACCACCGACGCGCTGAATGTCAAATATACGATCGAAGGTACTGCCACCAACGGTACTGACTACACCACAGTAACCGATACGATCGAGTTCGCGGCTGGTAGCGATACTAGCACGATCGAGATTAACCCGATCGATGACCGGATCGCTGAAGGGACAGAAAGCGTCACCCTCAAACTTCGCACCAGTGACGACTACACCATTGTTGGTGACAAGTCTGGAACCGTAAACATCACTGATTTGGTCCTAAAAGTCGAAAACCTCGATCGATTCAAAACCCCTGTCGGTACTGGCTTCCAAGGCAAGCCCGAAGGCGAAGTGATCGACTTACGCAGTTTTGGCGGGCAAACTCTCAAAGTAGATACAGTCAGTGTCGGTGATGCTGCTTATCAAAACTATATCGGCTTCTATGCCGTCGAAGATGCTCAAGGCACCCTCGCTAATGGCTTGAAGGTTGGTGATGCTGGTTATGCCCAAGCCGCAATTAAGAGCGCGATTTTGCGTAGTGCCAAGATTGAAACTCAGTCAGATCTGGCTATTTCTGGCGGGAAGATCTATGCCCCTGTGGTGATTGCCAATGGTACCTTTGAAGATTTCCTCAACCGCAATCCTCAAAATCAAGCCAACAGCAATATCCAAGCTTATTTCAACTACACGGGAGCCAATACCGATAAGGTAGATCACTTCCGGTTATTGGGTGACAATAAGTTTGGAGTAGAAGACATGTACGGTGGTGGCGATCGTGACTACAACGATATCGTCATCCAACTGAACGTTAAGAGTTAGTTAATCTCAGCAGTGAGAACAGAACCCCGACTTTTCCAAAAAGTCGGGGTTCTTGCAGTAATAGTAGAGATTTTAGTTGGGGTAGCTAGACTCGATAGATAAGCAATAATTTTCAAGTTGTCAATGATAGTTTGTGATTGTTTGATATTAGATCGAATCAAATAAACAGTATCGAATCAACATGAAATAATCGACCCAATGATTCAGATGTAGATCGATCGATCTGAACTCTTCCAGCTATGACATCTTCAACTACTGAGATAGAACCAAAAATATTTACCAAGTCAGAAGATTGGATATCTTGCTGTTCCATCAAGAATAACAACATTGATATTGGATTTTTTTCCTGTTCAGGTTGATAAAACTCTTGCTCGAACTTCTCGACTAAAACAATTAATAACTCATATAGTTCTTGTTGTTCAGGTGTGCGATTGGCTAAGTGCATTAACTTATCCACCATTGCCAAAGCCTGCTCGTTTTCTTGCTCTGTTTTGATTAGCTTAGGCTGATACTCTAGTAATAAATCTTGGTATAGGTCGCGATTAAAAGTAAGCGTCATTTTTCCACCGATCCCGATCGTATTCTGTATGGGTGAGAATATATTTGATATAAATTAGCTGCTGTTCGTAATCGATACTGACAATTAACCGATAATTATTCCCTTTGATATTGAATACCGTAAAGTTCCCGACAGCCTCTGCTTTGGGAAAAACTTCTTGAACTTCGATGAGATTTGCCCACATCGCTTTTGAGGCAACCTTGTACCAATTATCCAAAACATCTAGGACATCTGCATGTTTTTCTGCATACTCTCGCAATCGGCGATAACTGATAACGTGCATTAGCGATTATTGCGAGGATATCTTTTTATTTTACCCGATCGTGCGTTCATATTCTGTGAGGACAGAACCTTAATATCGCCGACAACGACACCAAACCCACCATCAGCCTCGCTAATATCAGTCAACCAGAAGGCAACACTATCACCCAAGGCGAGGCTACGCCAACGACTTCGCTCAGATCTTCGCACCTGTGGTGATTACCAATGGTACTTTTGAAGATTTCCTCAATCGCAATCCTCAAAATCAAGCTGGTGGTAATATTCACGCTTACTTTAACTATCTGGGAGCCAATACCGATAAAGTCGATCACTTCCGCTTGTTGGGTGACAATAAGTTTGGGGTAGAAGATATGTACGGTGGTGGCGATCGAGACTACAACGATATTGTCATCCAAATGAATGTCAAGAGTTAGGTCTTGTCATCTATAATTTAACAGTGAGCTTCTTGACTCACGCCGAACCATTACTTATATGGAGAAAGTCCAATGACAGAATCCAATGGTCAGGCTAATGGTCACTCTAATTACAACAAACCGCTCATTGCTTTTCGCTATGTCGGTGCTGATGTTTTTATCCGAGAGGACGATGCAGGCAACGAAACAATTGCCTACATCGATGATGTGATTAAAGAGCTAGAACAACTCGAACGAGATTTAGGTGACGAACCCACTTCTGATACCTAATCTTGAATAATGTGTGCTCCTAGTCCTATTCTAGGGGCTTTCTTAATTTTCCACCAAGTTTAGCAACAGATGATAAATAGTTCTATTGTTATACCTGCTTACTATCGGATTTTTGAACTAAGAGACAATGCTTGGCTCGCGAAAACTTCTGAAGTATTTTACAATCCCAGTTCTCTTCCTTTTGATGCCAACGATATCGAAGTAAATTTCGGGATCTCTAAGCGTCAAGTCGTTCTGGCTCTGCATCAGCAATTTAATGCCCAGCAAGGTTATTACGTCGCCGATCTAGTCCAAAAACGTTACTACTATTGCGGTCTATTTTTTGATGATGCCCGCAAAATGTTGCTGAGTTTGGGTGTTGGTCGTTTAGAACCAGAGTATGACTAATTTCACACTCAACCAACAAAGATGCAAAACAGATGAAACGCTGTATGGGACTAGCTCGAAAATAAAGTACCAATTGTAGGGTGTGTTACTGCGACAGCATAACGCACCAACATCACATATCGCAGGTAGAATTGGTACTTTATTTAATTGCAGTTCCGTATCAGCGATTTGTTTACCCAGATGACTACCGACTATACTTTGCGCGGGCAAAGCTTGCGTTTTTGCCTCAAACAATTTGTGAGTATGCAAAACGTATGCTGGTGCGTTACGCTACGCATTCGCGTAGCGTCTGCGATAGCAGGGTAACACACCCTACAATAGCTTTAAGCGATGAATTGCTTTTTTTGGATCGATCAATCATTTTTCTTCTCAAAATGTGTCCGCACTATTGATATCAGCAGACGAAATCAAAGCGAAAAGGAGTCACCGCAGCACTTCCGCTCACCTAACTCAGCAACGCCAAAAATCTCCTGATTCACTTCAACAGAATAAATCCGCTCCAGGATCTCGACTGCCGTGGTGATGAAATGAGACTCCATAAGCTTGTTGCAGATTTTCAGGGGTCATCACTTGAGCTGGCGAACCATCGGCAATTAGATTTTGATTGAGCAGCAAAATTCGATCGAGTTGACTCAGGGATTTTCCCCATTCATGGGTGCTAATTAATAAAATCTTACCCGCTGTTCGCAGTTCGGCAAAAACTTCCAGCATCACCGCTTCCGTTTTTTTGTCAATCCCTGTAAATGGCTCATCAAATAAGAATAAATCTGCTTGTTGGGCGAGGGCACGGGCTAAAAATACCCGCTGTTGCTGCCCGCCAGACAGTTCTCCAATCCGCCGATCTTGGAGATCTAGCATCCCGACGCGATCGAGTGCTTCATTGACGATCGCTCTAGCCACCGCGCCTGGACGACGCAGCCAACCCAGTTGACGAGTTCGCGCCATCATCACCACATTCCAAACCGTAATCGGATAATCCCAGTCAATCTGCGATCTCTGGGGCACATATGCCACCCGTTCCAAATGCCGACACAACGGACAATTACAATATCTGATCGTGCCATGTGCGGTCGGAATTAGCCCTAGCATTGCCTTGAGTAATGTACTCTTACCCGCGCCATTTGGCCCAATCAGCCCTACCACTTCACCTGGATCGATCCGAAAGTCGATTTGCGCTAAAGCACGCACTCCACGGTAATTAACAGCTAATTGCTGAATCTCTAGCATGAAAGATTAGGGATGAGAATCATTATCGTGGGTCATCTCAACGATAGCATATTCTCTCCCCAGTGCAGAACTGTTTCGAGAAGAGTGGGGGACGGGGAGACTGGGGGACTGGGGGAAATAAATGGTATCTTGAATTCCGCCGTTTAGTACTGGAGTGGATAGTGAATGGGCTATGAGTGACGAGCGGCGATTTTAGGCTAATATTATTAAAAGTCTAAATTTTTCTTACTCATGGCGAAGGTTATTATTTTTGGAAATACTGATTGGGCTGAAGTCATCTATTTTTATTTAAAACACGATTCCGATCATGAGGTAGTTGGCTTTACCATTGATGAAGATCGGATTACTTCAGATAGCTTTCAGCAGTTGCCAGTCGTACCGTTTCAAAAACTGGAGCAGTATTTTCCGCCATCAGAATATGAGCTATCTATTCCAATTAGTTATCAAAAACTTAATAAATTGCGAGCCGAAAAATATGTTGATGCCAAGCAGCGAGGGTATCGGTTTATTTCTTATATTAGTTCCAAGGCAGTTTATTACGGCACCCCCGTGGGTGAAAATTGCTGTATCTTGGAGAACAATATCATCCAACCCTACTCGGTAATTGGCAACAACTGTATCCTCTCGCAGCGAAACAATATTGGACACCACTGCGTCATCCACGATCACTGCTTTGTCACTTCAGATGTCGTCATTGGTGGCGGTACAGTCATTGGGGAATACACTTTTGTCGGGTTGAATGCCACGATCCGCAACTATATCCAGATTGGGAAGGAAAACATTATTGGTGCGGGCGCGATGATCTTGAGCAACACTGAGGATCAGTCGGTTTACTCGCCAGGGGAAACGCCCAAGTTTGAAGTCCCTAGCCCTTACGTGCGGATTTAGACTCCGAAAAGTACTCGATCGATCTAAAAATTGAAAGTTTTGGTCATCAGAGGGGTATGTTATTTTTATAGTGATCAACTCTGAATGATTGAATTTGACTCGATCGAGAGTACGACCTTGATGCTAGCCGACTAAATTTAGATATGAAAATAGATATAGCTCCAAGTAATTTAGAAATCTTACGTTCAAACGTTGGCTCTGACGATCGGACTCAAAATGGCAAGTTATCAAGGCACCGTCCATCCTGCTTTGTCGTCGGAACTGGGGTGATTCCCTTGAGCTGTCTGGAAATTTTGGTGAAGCAGGGATGGCAAGTACTCGGAATTCATTCTACCGATCGATCCTTACAGGGGTGGGCTGATGAACATCAGATCTTCCACACCGAGCTGCGCACTGCTTTTTGCGAACAACTGCTCAATACTGAGTACGACTATCTATTTAGTATCAATAACGTGCAGTGGATTATCCCACCAGAAATCCTAGCACGGGCGCGGCAGTCTACGATCAACTATCACGATTCACCGCTGCCCAAGTATGCAGGCTTATATGCCACCTCTTGGGCGTTGCTGAATGGGGAGAGCGAACATGCCGTTACTTGGCATGAAGTCACTCCAGAAATTGATGCTGGTCGAATTTTTAACCAGAAAGCTTTGTCAATTTTGGCAGATGATACCGTATTCGCGCTGAATACGCGCTGTTTTGAGGCGGCGATCGGATCATTCCAGGAAATGATTGTAGATCTCAAAAGCGATCGAGTCAAATTTCAGACTCAAGATCTATCACAGCAGAGTTATTTTGGTCTGAGCGATCGACCAGCAGCCGCTGCACTGTTATCATTTGATGTCACGAGCCAAAGTATCTATAACCTCGTGCGCGCGCTAGAATTTGGTCCCGCCCGCAACCAGATCGGTGTGCCCAAGCTCTGGCTCCCCAATGGGCTGGTAGCAGTAGCTGCGGCACGGACGCTCGCGGCTGGCGGTATCCCTGGGCAAGTGCTGAACATCACTGCTGAGGGGCTACTGATTGCCACTAGCGATGGAGCGATCGAGCTGAGTGGATTTAGTACCCTAGAAGGTAAAAAAATAACTGTCGGTGACTTGACAGCAGATTATGGTGTGCAGCTAGGTGCTGTCTTGCCAGTAGTCGATCGAGCGACGCGGGATGCTATTACCGCGCGAAATGCGGCGATCTGCCGTCATGAAGAAGCTTGGCTCAAACGCTTGATCCAACTGGCACCATTTCACCACCCCTATTTGCCGATTGAAGCAGTTGCTCACCAGCACAGCTCAATTCACCGCTATCCCATTTCTAGTCCAACTTCAGTAGCTGCCCAGTCCCTACTGCCGATCTTTGCTGCTTACTGTACCAGATTAACGCCAGATAGCGAATTTGATATAGCGTTACAAACCGATGCCCAGCGGAGCATTGCGCCGGAAATATTCGCTCAACGGGTGCCGTTGCGGGTGCAAACCCAAGCAGGTGAATCTTTTAGTCAATTTCAACAGCGACTGGAAACAGCGATCCAACAGACATCAAAACTCGGTAGCTTTCGGTATAGCATCCTCAGACGCTATCCAGAGCTGCATGAGTACGCCCAGTATACATCCTTGCCAGTGGCGATCGTCCTAGCGGACAGTCCCGATCGATTGGACTGGACACAGCTCAAAGCAGCCTTAGCTTTTGTAGCCTATGCAGATGGTAGCCCAGCCGAATTGTTACATGGCGGCATTATTAATGATGCTGATAGCCACGCGATCGTTCAACAGCTTCAGAGCTTGGTTCCAGCTTGCCTAGCAGATCCAGAGCAACCACTCGACAGGCTACCACTGCTCTCTGCTGCTGAAACACAGCAGATTTTAGTGGACTGGAACCAGACAGAGCAAGACTTTCCCCGCCACCTGTGCATCCATCAATTATTCGAGCAGCAGGTAGAGCTGACCCCCGATGCGATCGCTGTAGCTGTTGGAGGTGAAGAACTTACCTACCGCGAATTAAACCAACGGGCTAATCAACTCGCCCATTATCTCCGACTCCAAGGCGTTGCACCTGATGTGTTGGTAGGGTTGCACATGGAGCGATCGATTTCCATGATGGTAGGATTGCTCGGCATTCACAAAGCTGGCGGTGCTTATGTCCCCCTCGATCCAGACTTTCCAGCCGATCGAGTTGCCCTGATGCTAGAAGACTCTCAAGCCCCCGTCATCGTCACCCAGCAGAGTCTGGTAGCCGCTCTGGTAGTAGCAAATGGTGTAGAGATCGTTGCGATCGATACTCAATGGGCAGAAATTGCTACCCAACCTCAGACAAATCCTGATAGTGGTGTACAGCCAGAGCATCTCAGCTATGTCCTGTATACATCCGGCTCTACAGGCAAGCCCAAAGGGGTGATGGTAGAGCATCGCAACGTGGTCAACTTCTTCACGGGCATGGATGCTGTCATTGAGTGCGATCCGCCTGGAGTCTGGCTAGCTGTGACTAGTTTGTCCTTTGATATCTCCGTCCTAGAATTGTGCTGGACACTGGCGCGAGGCTTTAAAGTCGTGATTTATAACGCCAAAGCCGAACGCGCTCAGTCAAAAGCTCCCAAGCTAGAGCTGAAAAATAGCTCGAAGACGATCGATTTTAGTTTGTTCTATTTCTCTAGTGACGCAGGAGCAGATCCGACTGGGAAATATCGACTGTTGTTTGAAGGTGCCAAATTTGGCGACGAGCAGGGGTTTAAAGCGGTTTGGACTCCTGAACGTCACTTCCATGCTTTTGGGGGCTTGTTCCCCAATGCAGCGGTCAGTAGTGCCGCGATCGCTGCAACCACTAAGCAGATTCAGATTCGGGCGGGTAGCTGTGTGGCTCCCCTCCACAGCTCGATCCGCATTGCCGAAGACTGGTCAGTGATCGATAATTTCTCGAATGGGCGGGTGGGTATTGCCTTTGCCGCTGGCTGGCAACCGAATGATTTTGTCCTGCGCCCAGAAAACTTTCAGAATCGTAAGGAGATTTTGTTCCAGCAAGTCGAGCAAGTCCGCGCCCTGTGGCGGGGTGAATCCGTCAGCTATCCCAACGGTAAAGGGGAAAACATTGCAGTTAAAACCTTACCCCGCCCGATTCAGGCTGAACTACCAGTATGGATCACCGCCGCAGGGAATCCCGAAACATTCGAGATGGCTGGAGCGAAAGGATTTAATATCTTGACGCACCTATTGGGGCAGAGTTTGGAGGAGTTGGCGGCAAAAATTGCCGTCTATCGTCAGGCGTGGAAGGAGAATGGACATCCAGGACAAGGCACCGTCACCCTGATGATCCATTCCTTTGTCGGCGAGAGCGACGAAGCAGTGAAAGAAATTGTCCGTCAGCCGATGCGGGACTATCTGGCTAGCTCCCTCGATCTGATTAAGCAGGCGGCTTGGTCATTCCCCACATTTAAGCAGAAAACCACCAGCGATGGCGGTCAATTTTCGATTACGCATCTGTCGGAACAGGAGCTAGATGAACTCTTGGACTTCTCCTTTGAACGCTATTTTGAAACCAGCGGCATCTTTGGTACAGTCGAAACTTGCTTGGGAATAGTCGATCGGATTAAAGGGATTGATGTCAATGAACTCGCCTGCTTGATTGACTACGGTGTCGATACCCAAATCGTCCTGGATCATTTACCACTGCTGAACGCAGTCAAAATTCGTGCTAATCAGCAGTTAGATCTAGTCCAGGAAGCGGATAATTCGATCGCCGCTCTGATTCAACAGCATCAGGTGACGCACCTCCAATGCACCCCCTCAATGGCGAGCCTGTTAATTGCAGATCCGACTACCCGCACCGCCATGCACCAAATCCGCAACATGATGGTGGGTGGGGAAGCCTTTACAGAAGCTCTGGCTAGCCAGCTTCACCAGACAATTGATGGCAAAATCCACAACATGTATGGGCCAACCGAAACTACGATCTGGTCGGCAACCCATACCCTGGCTGATATTGCTGGCATAGTACCACTTGGTCGCCCGATCGCTAATACTCAGCTATACATTCTAGACCAGTATCAGCAGCCCGTGCCCGTGGGTATCGCAGGTGAACTGCTGATTGGTGGGCAAGGGGTGACGCGCGGCTATCTCAACCGCCTAGAATTGACTCAGGAACGCTTTGTCCCCGATCCCTTTAGTCCCGATCCTAACGCCCGTTTGTACCGCACTGGTGACTCAGTTCGCTACCGCAGGGATGGAAGTCTAGAATTCTTAGGGCGGATTGATTTCCAGGTGAAAGTACGCGGTTATCGGATCGAACTAGGCGAAATCGAGACAGTTTTGGGCAGACATCCAGCAATCACCGAAGTTGTAACGATCGTGCGGGAAGACATTCCAGGCGATCAACGTATTGTTGCTTATATTCTGCCCCAGCCTGGACAGCAGCCCAGCAGCCAAGAGCTGCGATCCTACCTCCTCCCCCTATTACCGGAATATATGGTGCCGAGTCAGTTTGTGCTGCTGACGGCATTCCCCCTCACACCCAACAAAAAAGTCGATCGAAAAGCATTACCCGCACCAGTATTGGCAGTTCCAGCAGCCACAGCTCATGTGTCGGATACAGCTTCACCAGAAACAGCGCAAACCCTGATCGAGATCTGGCAGCAAGTGTTACAACTTCCCCGCGTCGGAGTCCATGACAACTTCTTCGATCTGGGCGGAAATTCGCTGATTGCCGTCACTTTGATTGGCAAGATCCGATCGGCATTGAATGTACAGTTGTCTTTGATTAGCTTATTTCGATCGCCCACAGTTGCCGATTTAGCTCAGGAAATAGCCAGTTTGAATTAATTAATAATTAACGTCAGTTTTCCTGGCGGAAAGGCTACGCCAACGGGTTAAGAATATTTTCTCCGCTCATCAACCACCCGCTACTAAAGTGCGGGCTAGTAGCTCAAGTCCACTGTTCGCGGAGCGGCACGAAGTTTAGTGGGCAGGCCGATTATTGTGTACACATAAAGTAGTTTAGCGACGCCAACAATGGAAATAATCAACAAAACGTGGGGTTAATAAC
>JANNDL010000183.1:0-17256 GCA_031387665.1 Chamaesiphon sp. OTE_75_metabat_95
ATTACTCGCTATCAATGGACGATATGCTCAATTTTATACTCGACAATTCAGCCAGCAGTAGGGAGAAATTCATGAATTGATTCTACTCTAATAACCCAATTCTCTGCTTGGTGCATTTTTACCGACGGGGACCCCGTGCGGTAAATGCATCCGCAATTCTCAATTCTCAATTAAATTGTACGGTTGCTGATTCTAGATGTTTGATCAAAGTCGGCTTGGGTAATGGTCCAATTAGATGCTGCCAGGGCAGAATCTGGCTGGTATCCCAGGTTTGATGAACGTAGAAATCTAGTTCGGGGATTTGTCCCTTTAGCTCTTTGAATGCACGTTTGAAACTACCAATCGAATCACCATAATTGCGGGTGAGTTCGAGTAACTGTGATAATCTGCGATCGCCTCTGGAGATAATTGCTTGAATTACTGACCAATTATAACTCTCTGGGCGAAATTCGATCCCATTTGGTGTGAGTTGTTTTTGAAGTAATTTCAATCGCTTATCGGCTTCTTTATTCAAGCCAAACCACTGGAATGGGGTATGAGCTTTGGGGACAAAAGTACTGCATCCGAATGTGAGCCGTAGACCTGGCGTGGCTTTTTTGACCGATCGCAACATCTGTACTGTCTCTTCGATGTCACTATTTTCTTCGCCAGGAATTCCCGCCATGCCATAGAGTTTCAAACCTTTAAGACCACCTGCTTTAGCATTAGCCGCTGCTTGAAAGATTTCATCTGTCTCAAGTTTTTTATTAACAATTTTACGGATGCGTTCGGAGCCGCTTTCGACAGCGATCGTTAGGGATTTACTATCTCGCTTTGCCAATATTTCAGCTAATTGAACGGTGACTGTATTTGTGCGAACTGAGGATACACTTAGCCGAACATCATCATATTTTGATTGAGCGAGATGTTCGAGTAATGCAGGGAACTCAGGATGCTGAGTAACCGAGGCACCGAGCAGTCCCAGGCGATTGGTGACTGTCAAACCCCGATCGATCTCCGGAATCAGTGAATCTTCAACATCAGCCACACGGAAGGGTAATGTCAGGTAGCTAGCTAGACAAAACCGACACATCTCTGGACAACTGCGGACAACTTCGACCATGAAAATATTTTCCCAGGCGGCTTTTTCAGTAACTACTGTCGAAGCAGATAGGGTATTGCCGCGATAGGTTTGTTTGGTAACAGTAGCGGGGGTATTACTATCGATCGGCAGGATACTAGCAATCAAATTTCCATCATATTCCACCTTATATAAGCTGGGAATATAAATACCTGGAACTTGAGCTAGATGTTTGAGCTTGGTGACTCGATCGGCACTCCGCACCTGTTGATAAGCAGTAATAAAATTGCCGAGCAAATCTTCACCATCACCAACTAAAATCACATCAAAGAAATCAGCAAACGGCTCAGGATTGGCACTCAAAACTGGGCCACCACCGAAAATTAGTGGATCGCGATCGCCCCGATTTTGGCTCCGAATTGGAACTTCCAGAAATTCTAATAAATTGAGAATATTCACATAATCTAATTCCCAAGACAGTGAAAATCCCACCAATTCTGGCGATCGAGGTAACGACTCATGGACATCTGTAAATAGCCGCGCCACATCTAGATCCGATCGCATCGCCAAAGTTGCCCACACCACCTGATAACCCAAGCTGGTAATCCCCACCGTATATTCATTGGGAAAAGCAAAGATCGTCGGTACCGCACCTCGATCTGGTGATGCAGGGGTGAAGAGGAGGTGTTCGGCGTTGAAGGCGGGGTTGGACACGGGGTGGGAGTGTGGGAGTGTGGGAGTATGGGAGCGTGGGAGCGTGGGAGCGTGGGAGCGTGAGAGTGTGGAAAAGAAAGAACGCTTGCGTTCATAACTCGCTAAACCACTAAACCACTAAACCACCAATTTGTTTAAGCTTTGTTACCGCATGATTAAAAGATACCGAAAGTTGCAGAAAATAAGCTTGTGTGGCTAATTGTGGCTAAACCTTCTTTAAAAACCAATTACTCCAAACAGGAATAGTAATTATGGCACTTCAACGTGGCTCCAAAGTTCGCGTCCTTCGGAAAGAATCCTACTGGTTCCAGGATGTCGGTAGCGTCGTTTCGATCGATCAAAGCGGCATCAAATATAACGTCATCGTGCGTTTCGACAAAGTTAACTACAGTGGCTATAGTGGCACTGCTGGAGGAGTCAACACCAATAACTTTGCAGTTAGTGAGCTAACCGAGGTTGCTGCACCACCAGCAGCTAAAAAGACTGCGGCACCAGCGGCGACTAAAGCAGCACCAGCAGCGACCAAGGAAGCCCCAGCAGCAACCAAGGAAGCACCTCCAGCTAAGACTGAAGGGTAGCTTAATAGATGACTGGCAACTAGGTTGGAGATATCGATGCTATGCTGATTTCGGTTAGTTTAGATCGAGCCTAACCGATTACCTAGTTACCAGTCTAACCAAAAATGCCGGAATTACCTGAAGTTGAGACAGTTCGTCGGGGTTTGGATAAGTACACACTCGATCGACCGATTACTGGGACAGAAGTATTATTACCACGGACAATCGCCCATCCCGATACGCCGGAAGAGTTTAATTTTGGGTTGAATCAGACCAAAATTCAAGCTTGGCATCGACGGGGCAAATATTTATTCGCGCAACTGGTCAATATCAAGACTGAGCAAGCCGCTGGCTGGTTGGGAGTGCATTTACGCATGACGGGGCAATTGCTGTGGGTAGAGAGCCAGGCAGAGCTACACAAGCATACCCGCGTGCGGATATTTCTAGGGAAGGATTGGGAAATTAGATTTGTAGATCAGCGCACGTTTGGACAGATGTGGTGGATTCCGCCTAGTCAGCAACCAGGAGAGGTGATGACTGGGATGGGCAAACTTGGCCCTGAACCGTTCGATCCAGCTTTCAGTGCTGAATATTTTGCGGCTAAATTGCAAAAATCTCAGCGAAATATTAAGACAGTTATCCTCGATCAAGTCTTAGTCGCTGGCGTGGGCAACATCTATGCTGATGAAGCGTTATTCATGAGTAGAATTCATCCTAGTACCGCCGCTGGAACTTTGACAGTAGCTCAAATTGAGCTACTGCGGAAATCAATCATAAAAGTCCTGCAACTCTCGATCGATCAGGGTGGTACTACTTTTAGCAATTATCTCAATGTCCAAGGCACCAACGGCAATTATGGCGGCATGGCGTGGGTTTACAATCGCACGAAACAGCCTTGTCGAGTCTGTCACACCCCGATTGAGAAAATTAGATTGGGCGGACGCGGCACTCACTACTGCCCTCAATGCCAAGATAATCTGTAAATTCATCAAGCTACATCAATAGGGTGATTATTGTATTTTGCACAATACTATGCTTTCTGTTTAAATAGATCTGTATAGTCAAAAGTTATCCCCGTAAATCATGAGCACTAAGCCTAGAACAATCAAGCAATTAAATATCAAAATTCCTAACCAAGAGCTATTAATTCTTGAAGCCTTTACTCAAAACACCGAAAGAACTAAAACGGACGTGATCCGAGAATTTATTAGAGCATTGCCAACTAAAAAGTAGTTCTAAGTGCAGATGTTCGTTTCAGCAGATTTACATAGCCTTCGGTGATAGCAATTTGATCGACAGAGTTTCAGCCAAAGATTCAATATATCATCCAAAGCACAGAGTAGTTTAATGCACAAATTAACCTACTCTGTTTTGCATGATTTTTGTTCACACATGCAAAAAAAGTAAGTTTTTGAAATAATTGAACCGATGTAGACGGGAGTAGATGCAACCTGATTAAAAGCCAGAATATCAAACATTGACCAACTTTTAGTCAAATCTAGATAATAACTAGATTTGAGCGAACATAATTGTTGCTAAAAGCCTTGACGATAAACATCTCGATCGCGCCCCAAGCAAAAGCCGATCGAATGGCGAAAACTGCGATTGCCCCAGATCATAAATACCACGATCGCACTAGCAGACATCCCCGTCGCGGTCGTGAAAATACCTGGATAGCCCAAATCTTTAGCCACGAAGCCAAATACAGGTGCCGCAATCGCTACGCCCAGATCCAATCCGGCGATACAAATTGAGAGTACCTGCCCCCGTTGTTCTGGCAAAGATCGATCGGCAACTAAAGCGACAATCATCGGAATCAAGGTGCCAATCCCCAGCCCCTCCAGAAAAGCCGCGAGGATGAAACTCAACTGGCTATTGGCGGTAGCGAGGAGAGCAATTGCGATCGTGTAAGCGCAAACACTGCCAGCAATAAAGATGCCCCGCCCATAGAGATCGGATCTGCTGCCAATTACCGATCGAGAACTAAAGCTAGCGATCGCTGCGATCGTATAAAATAAGCCAGGATTGAAATCAATCCCTGTACTCTGAATATAGAGCGGCACAAAAGTATGAATTGCGCCAAAGGGAAAGCCAACTAATAGTAAGACTAACGCCGGAATTCCCAGGGCTGGATTAGTAATAATTTGCCAGATTGACAGCCTGGAAACTGGTTCTGGCTCTTCAACTTCGAGACTAGATCCTGATTGCTCGATTTGAATCTTTGACTCACGCAATTGCCAAGCACAGATCGACGCGATCGTCCCAAACATAATCGAAATCCAGAAGATCTCGCTATACCTATTCGATACCTGGAGATAACCACCGATCGCGGGACCGATCGCCACTCCCAGCGGGTTGGCGAGACTCATCAAGCCAATGATTTCGCCCCGTTGCTTCGGTGGAGCCAAATCCACAACTAGAGTACTGTGAGCAGTCGTAAAGGCAGCAATACTGACACCATGAAATACCCGAATCGCCATTAATAATGGTACCGAAGTTGCCGTCAAATAGCCCAGCGGCGCGATTGATACAACAATCGTACCAATCATCAGCACAAACTTTCGACCTCGGCTATCAACTACTCGACCAATTAGCGATCGAGTCACCAATAAACCGATCGCAAATGAGCCGATAATCAGCCCAATTTGCTGTTGATTAATTCCGATCGTATCCAGATATGCTGGCAACGTCGGCAACAGGATCGCAATACTCATCCAAAATAGCAAGCCCGCTGCAAACAACACGAGCAAACTTCGCCGCTGCTGCGGCTCAAGCTGATTCAAAGCATTCATTTAGGGGAAATCGGGAAAATCCCCTCCTTGGAGGGGTGCCCGTAGGGTGGGGTGGGTAGATCTATGCAACAACTCTATAAATTAACTAAGATAAGGGGTTTTAATCCCCATACCAAAAACCTCGCTGGTTGTGTTGGGTTATCTCCTGACAGGGCAACTGAGCCGATGAAAACGTCGTCTAATCGAGGAAAGGAAATTTGCTGGGTGTGTTGGGTTTCATTCTTCAACCCAACCTACAGATCCACTATCAATTATCAATTATCAATTATCAATTATCTACAGCCGATGCTCTTTGATCCAATTATGGACGATCGCATTGACTTGTTGCGGTGCATCATCATGAGGACAGTGCCCAGCAGCCAGATAATGCTCCTGCAACTGTGGATAACATTCCCGAAACTTCTCGCCCCGTTTCCGCGCATCAATCCACGGATCCCCCTCACCCCAAATCATCAAGAGCGGACACTGCATCTTTTTCAGCAGCACATCTACCTTTTCCCCCTGCTGATTGCTAAACACCGAAGCAAATACCTGGGGCGCACCTGCATCGCAAGAAGGGCGATAGATTTCATCTACAAGCTGATCTGTCACCGCCGTTTGATCCACATATACTTTCTTGAGCGTATTGCGGATAAAAGTTTTGCGCTGGACAAATTTGTATAGCAGCGAATTCCCCACGGGATTGCGGAGAAAACCCGTAACGCCCTTATTTAATATTTTCTGAATTGGATTAGGTTCCTTCGGGTGGGTACTGTCCGTAAAAGGACCAGCACTATTGATTAAGATCAAACCAGCCGTGTTTTCGGGATACTCGGCAGCGACACACAAAGCCGCATAGCCACCCAAGGAATTGCCCGCCAGCACGGTAGGTCGATCGATCACCTCAGTGATAAAATCATGCAGTTGCTCGCGCCATAATTGGGCACTATATGTCCAAGCTGGCTTCGCTGCTCGTCCAAAGCCGAGCAGATCGATCGCCCACACCTGAAATTCTTGACTGAGTTCGGAGATATTTTTGCGCCAATGATCCGTCGATGCGCCAAAACCATGAATTAATAGTAACGCTGGTCGATCGGCTTTAGCGACTCCCGCCTGCACATAATAAATCTGCTCCCCTCGCCACTCCCAATATTTTCCAGGCAATGGTTGAGTCGAAACTAGCGGCATTGTAGTGGTCATTTTAGCTGCGGGGATGAGTTAAGTTTCTAGTCACCATCTTAGACACTTCTCATCTGGCAAGCAACTTACCTACCCACTGCTAATTGTTTCACCTGACGGCTGCTAGAGCAAACGTTCTGCTACCATAGGTTGAGGAGATTTGCTGCGCTCGGCACCCGCCCGCGACTAAAGTGCGGGCTAATGGATAAAGTCTACTTTAGTGGACTGCTAAATTCTCCAGTCCACTTTAGTGGACTTTGTATAGTAGCCTGGGGATTCATCCCCAGGTGGTTCAGAGCGGAGACAATTAGATCTCAACGATCACACCAATTACCCTAAAATTGCGTTCAGTGCGGGTTTGAGGGTGGGGTATTGAAATTCAAAACCGATCGCTAAAGTATTTGTCGGGGTGACTTGCTGTCCCTGTAATACAACGATCGCACCTTCGCCGAGCAGAGCTTCGAGGGCAAAATTGGGCACTGGTAGCCAGGACGGACGATTCATGACTGTTCCAAGGGTTTGGGCAAAATCAGTCATGGTGACGGAATTTGGGGCGGTAGCGTTGTAGACACCTTTCATATTGACATCTGTAATTGCAGCAATGATTAGCTTCACCACATCATCGCGGTGAACCCAGGAGAACCATTGCTTGCCACTGCCGATCGGACCACCCACAAAGGCACTAAAAGGTGCTAGCATCTTGCCCAGTGCGCCGCCGTTTTCGCCGAGGACAATTCCCAAGCGGAGGATTACTACACGGGTATTAGTACTTGCAGCTTGAGCGGCTGCTTCCCACTTGGTGCAAACTTCGGCGAGAAAATCCGAGCCAGCCGGACTAGTTTCATCAAATTTGCTCGTCTCACTGGTGCCATAGTACCCGATCGCGGAGGCATTAATTAGGACTGGGGGCTTATTTGTTGCTTTCTCAATTGCTTCGACAATTTTCTCGGTGCCCAGTTGCCGACTTTCGAGCATGACTCGCTTCTGGGATGGTGTCCAGCGTTTTTCAGCGATCGGTTCACCTGCTAAATTAATTACGGCATCACAACCATCGATCGAGGATTGCCATTCGCCCGATTTGAGCGGATTGTAACCGACGATTTCTGCGGCTCCAAAGCGGTTGCTTGCCTGTTGGGGACTGCGAGTCAGAATCACGATCTGATGTCCCTGTGCTTGGAGTTGTTCGACTAGCCGACTGCCAACAAATCCAGTAGCTCCCGCGATCGCAATCTTCATGCTTTACTTATATCTATAAATTTATCCTCTTAAATTTTCGCACTTATATCCTCGCTTTTCTACCGAACGCGACAAATCGCGATCCCATTTTGCTGCTGGGATCCTTTAAATCCTGACAGTACAGCTAGAGCGCGTTGTTTTGGAGTACCGTGATGCTGCTGATTATTAAATTCATAGTCACCAACCTGAAACGCAATTGCGGCAATTTCTTCAATATCTTTGTCATCGAAGGACACATCTGGCATCACACCCATATAGTAACCCGCCAAACAGTCAGCTTGAAGTTCCGCCTGCGTAATATTGCGTGGGGTGAACCCACCTACAACCTGGGCAGCGTGGGCATATTCATGAGCCAAAATGTAGGCTAGTGCGGCATCGCCATAGCGATATGCCATTTTGATGTGCTGCTGCGTGATGTAAATCGTATTATTGCGCGGGCAGTACAGAGTACCGGAGATGCGTCCGCAAGGGCTAGATGTGCCATTTCGCACGTTCCAGCGGACGCGAGGATTTGCTCTGGTGTTATCAACCTTTCTCAAGCCTTGATATACTGCATTTAGAACTACTTCTGGCCCCAATTCAGTCGATCGAATTGGCTGGACTGTGCCGATGACTGTAACGATCGCAATGCTGACGTGAGTGAGTAATTTCGCCAGATTCATGGTTAGTTTGGTGTTAGCTCAAGTTGTTGGGGACTCGCTCGAAACGAAAGTACCAATCGTAGGGTGTGTTACTGCGATAGCATAACGCACCAAAATCATATGTCGTAGGTAAATTTGGTACTTTATTTAGCACTTCCCTTGGTGCGTTATGCTCCGCAGTAACGCACCCTACGATCTACTCCTTAAGATAAATTCAGCGATCGCTAAATCCACTGGAGTGGTAATTTTGAGGTTGGTTTCCTCGCCTGGAACGATCGTGACTGGTAGATTGCATTTTTCAAATAATGCGGCATCATCAGTGACTTCCCAGCCGAGATTCCGTCCTTGTTCGTGGCAGACTTTGAGGAGTTTCACATCAAAACCTTGGGGGGTTTGGGCTGCCCACAGATTGGCTCTGTCGGGTGTACCCGTGACTATACCTGTGCTATCTACAATTTTAATTGTATCTTTGACACTAATGGCTGCGATCAGTCCCGGACAGGTTTTCAGCATATTGGCGCATCGATCGAATAAATCTGGTGTCGCCAAACACCTAGCTCCGTCATGAATTAATACTCGTTCAGCCCCATCTGGCAAGCCTTGTAAGCCGTTATAAACGGATTCTTGGCGAGTTGAACCACCCTGAATAAATTGGACGGGTTTGGCAATGGATATGTTGCCAAGAATATTTTCGAGATCCGATCGATCTTCCGGCTGATCGATAATCCCGATCCATTCGATCGATTCCGCCTGCGCCGCCGCAATCAGTGTCCACGCCAGCAATGGTCGATCGAGCAACGTCATCAGCAGCTTATTCCGGCAGCTACCCATCCTTTTTCCCATACCAGCAGCCGGAATTAATAAATGCATAATTAGTGGATAGTGGATAGTGAATAGTTGAGTGTTCACTTCGACTACGCTCAGTGAGCGTAGTCGTTGGCGTAGCCTACCGTAGGTACACTGCTCAGTCTCGCAGTCTCCCCATCCCTACTTCCCTTGCTCAAAGTAATCATAAACAACCTTGGACATCTGGCGGATCAATTCTGGCCCCGCTGGGCTGTTGTGGGGGCGTTTGACGAGGACTGCGGCGAGGTATTGTTTGCCGGAGGGGGATTCGATCGATCCGACATCAGCGATGAGTGTACCGATATCACCTGTTTTGTGAGCGATTTTGGCACCTGCACCCAGTCCTCTGGGCAGCATGGTGTTTCGAGTAGTGCGACTCATCATGTTGATGATTTGGGCACGGGAAGACTCTGAAACAATTTTACCGCGTTGGATGGCGAGGATCGATCGAGTGAGTTCTTTAGCGGTGGTGGTATTTGTCCCTGCGAGATCCGGTAATGGTTGATTGATCGTGGTGGCTTTGAGTCCCCAAGTCCGAAACCGTTGATTGAGAGCTGCTTTGCCGCCAAGTCTGTCGATCAGCATATTGGTGGCGGTATTATCACTAATGGTCATCATTTTAGTCGCCGCGATGAGGACGCTCACCTGAGTCCCAGGCTTTTGATTACGGAGATCCCCAGATCCTCCCGCGATGGTTCGATCGCTAATTGTTAATTGTTCAGTTAGTTTAATCTTTTGGGCATCAATATCTTGAAATAGAGCGATCAGAATCGGTAACTTAATCGTACTGGCAGCAGGTAATACTCGATCGGATCCCAGCTCGCTATATTCACCGCTATCGATTTCGACAAAGATATAACTGGCATCGAGTCCGCTCTTTTTCGCTGTACCAGATCTTGTGGGTTGGAGCAGTTTTACCTGAAGCTGTTGGCTGAGGATAGAGCTAGGTTTAGTCAGCTTGAGACTGGCAATCTCTTTGTTACTCAGAGCTGCTGGTGCTACTTTTTTAGTAATAGTTTGGTGAGGTGGGTTAATGATGGAAATCGTGGTTCCGGCGATCGCATTTAGCCCCAATCCACAAATCATCAACCGCACCAATTTAATCAATAGCGGCACTGGTAGATCCGCCTGTTTCACTCGCCGCTGACGAACTGTTCGCTGCGATGATGTTGTCTCACTACGCTTGGGTTTAAAGTTTGAAGCCATCGAGTTGGTGGTTTAGTGGTTTAGTGGATAGTGGTTTAGCAAATAGCCACAAATTCAATTCTCCCAGTCCCCCAGTCCCCCAGACTCCCAGTCTCCCCACACGCCTAACCCCCCAACTCCCTCGATCTCCCCGCTGCGGCAATTACTGCCTCAATTAGTGCCGATCGAAAACCTGCTTGCTCTAACTTAGTAACACCTGTAATTGTGGTGCCACCAGGACTTGTGACTCGATCTTTCAATTGTGCAGGATGGAGCTTTGATTCATTTAGGAGCTGGGCGGTACCCAGGACAGTCTGTAAGGCTAGTTTGTCGGCAATTTGACGTGGCAAACCTGCGGCTACGCCACCATCGGCTAGAGCTTCGATCGCGATGGCGACATACGCAGGGCCAGAACCAGATAATCCGGTGACGGCATCCATTAATGATTCGGGTACGGTGACTACTTCGCCAACAGCTTGAAACAGTTGGGTAGCCAGCTCTAATTGGGCTGTACTTACCTGAGTTCCCGCTGAAATTGCCGTCATACCCATGCCGACTGTAGCGGGTGTATTGGGCATGGCGCGGACTACGGCTCGACCAGGAAATGCCTGCTCTAGCTGGGCGATACTGACCCCAGCTAGGATTGAAATGATTAATTGGGTGGGGCTAGATGGGGATAATTCACCCACTACCTTGGCAAAAATTTGGGGCTTGATCGCTAGCAATAGAACTGGTGCGATCATCACTAAATTATTATCGCCAGTTACACCCACTCCATACTGCTGCTGGAGTGACTCTCGTTGCAGGAGTGTTGGCTCACTGATCAGAATCTCTGTCGGTTGATAAATACCTTGAGAAATTAGGCGGGATACGATCGCCGATCCCATTACCCCGCCGCCGATGACACCTAATTTAACCGACATAAATTATACTTGCCATCAATAAATACTATTCACAAATAGCCCCAATTTACTGAGCGGCTTGGATCGGTTCGCTGTTCCACGTTGATGTGGGCTGACTATTCCGATTGATCCGAGTAGCAGCATGAGCTGGTGCTTGCCTGTCCACAGCGTCATTGACAGTATTGCCTGGAGAGCTGACTTGGACACAGTTGGGGGTGAATAAGAAGATATTATCACCAATTCGTTCGTAGTGACCGTCGATCGCGTAGGTACCACCTGCGACAAAATCTACCGATCTTTGAGCTTCTTCTTGACGAATCAATGTCATATTGAGGATCACCGACTTTCTCGATCTCAATGCATCAATTACTTGGGGCATCTCCTCAAAAGAACGGGGTTCAATCAAGATCATTTCTGATACTCCGTTCATAATCCCAGGCATCCCCACCACGTTATTGATTTTGCTGGCACTGCGTGCTTCTCCATTTACCCTGTTGCGGAGACTGCGACGTTCCTCTTCTGCTGCTGGTTGGGGATTTGAAGCTTCGGGCGGCTGATACTGTCCGCTGTAGGCATCATCATCTGCCTCATCGTAATCCTCATAATCATCCTCGTCCAAACCCATGAAGCCTCTAATCTTATCTACAATTTTCACCTTAAAACTACTCCCGATCCCGATGGTATAGATGCTTTGCGTTCTTGAAATGCCATGTTACGCCTAATGGCGTAGGTCAACCCTGGATTTTCCACTATATTTTGTCCGAGCGGCGGGCGGCTATAGTAGAAAATGCTGATTCTAATAAGTTACCACTAATTTGTGGTATATCTCACATTCATTTATGTGATCGGATTAGTTAGTATGTAACTAATCATGACAAGTTTGATTACTAGAGCCAAATTATGCCGCTTATTTCACTCAGATATTCTAGGACAACTAGAAATTATTTATGGCTAAATCAACGCAATTAATTTAGACACCTTAAATAAATACTGTTAAAATCAATTTTGTTCAGTATTTATGCATTGTGATTGAAAATAATACTACCTGGTCGAATAATCGTTGCGCCAGCAGCGATAGCGGGGAGATAGTCGCCAGACATGCCCATTGATAATTCTGATAGCTGGAAACTCAATTCTGGCTGCTGGTTGATTTCGGCCCGAAGATCCCGCACGCGCTCGAAAAATTCGGTTGTTTGAATACTGTCCAAACCTAATGGTGGAATTGCCATCAAGCCGCTGATTTTCACCTGCTGACAGCGATTAATTTCTGGTAAATCTGCGAACAGTTCTGAAATCGTCCAGCCATATTTGTCAGGATCGGGCAATACCTTGACTTGGAGACAGATATTTGGACTGGTGCCTAGTTCAATTGCCACTCGATCGATCTGCTGTAGTAATCTGAGACTATCGACAGAATGAATCCAGTCAAATAGCTGCACAGCCTTCCGCACCTTATTACCTTGCAAATGTCCAATCAAATGCCAGCACAGATCCGGCAAATCCGCCAATTCCTGCTGTTTTGACTGGGCATCCTGAATTCGGCTCTCCCCAAAATCACGCACCCCCACAGCGTAAGCCTCACGCATCTGAGCGACGGATGCTTGCTTTGTTACCGCCATCAGTTTGACAGTCGCAGGTAAGTTTTGGCGGATTACTTCAATGTTTTGGGCGATTGACATTCTTTAGTTGGGAGTTGGGAGTTGGGAGTAGAAGAGTTGGGAGTAGAAGAGATAGAGTGCAAAGATATCTAGCCTAACGCCTAACGCCTAATTCCCCTATCCTGGGAAATTTTGTTTCATCATTGATTGTAGCTGGTGAGCCTCTGAAGTTTGACCATTGCGTCTGAGTAGTAAGATGCGAGTATCAACAGTTAGCCTAGCGTCAGCGCGAGTGACGGGTTGAAATGACAGTCCAGTAGAGTTGTTATTGACTAGGAAAAAAATCCGCTGTGCATAGAGAGTTGTAAACAATTCTTGGTTCTCCTCAACGACACAGATCCGATAGAGCAAGCCAAATGTAGGGTGATTGAGGTAGTTTTCGGAAGTCATTAATTTAGTTGATAGTTGATAGTTGATAGTTGATAGCCAATACTTATTACTAAAGCCGAAAGCCTAAAACTCAACCACTAACTTATAATACCCAATGCTGCGATTTGAGCAGCAGCTTTTTGGAGAGATTCGCGCCATTCTTGTTGGGGGTGGCTGTCGGCGACGATGCCTGCGCCTACTTGTCCCCAGACGGTGCCGTCTTGATATAGTAGGGTGCGAATCAAGATATTTAGATCTAGATTACCCCGTTTGTCGAGATAGCCACAGGAACCGTAGAATAAATTGCGGGGAAAGGGTTCGAGTTCGGCGATGATTTCCATACATCTTACCTTGGGGCATCCGGTAATCGTGCCCCCTGGAAACATGGCGCGAATCAGATCGATCGAGTCATATTTAGGATCCAATTTGCCAGTAACATTACTGACTAGGTGCATGACGTGACTATACCGCTCGATCGATAGCAATTCATCAACTTGAACGCTACCCCATCCACATACCCTGCCGAGATCGTTACGCTCCAGATCCACCAGCATAATGTGTTCGGCGATCTCTTTCTCATTCGCCAATAATTCGGTGGCTAACTGCAAATCTTGCGCTGGATTTTGACCACGTTTGCGCGTACCTGCGATTGGGCGAGTGGTAGCTTGCTGCTGTTGCAACTGCACCAATCTTTCTGGCGAACAACTGATCATTGCGCCCCAAGGAGTTTGCCAATAGCTGGCAAATGGGGACGGATTAATTTTTTGCAAGCGTTGATATATCTCCCAACTATCAAGCTGAGTTTGGGTGCTAAATCGCAAGGATAAGTTAGTTTGAAAAATATCTCCCGCTTGAATATATTTCTGTGCCTTGAGAATTGCCTGCTGATATTCAGTTTCAGATGTAAAAAAATGAATGTCCCGATCTTCTTCTACATCTAGAGCTAACTTTGAACTAGGATGAGACTCAAACGGATGCGCTCGATCTAATCTAACTACTAATTCATCTAATTCTACTGCTGTCGGTGCAGATAAATATAATATCTGTTCTTGATGATCTAAAACAGCAAAAGCATGAGGTGCATACCAATAAGCAACTGGAAATGGCAATGAATCCGACTGTTGTTCTGGTAACGCTTCAATCTCCCAAGCTAGTTCATAGCCCAACCAGCCTAACCAGCCCCCAGTAAAAGGTAGATGCTCTGGCAAATCTGATTTATCCTGGCTATCTACACCAGACAATAATCCACGCAAACAATCTAATATTTCGCCAACTGCTGGCGTGAAAATATGTTGCTGTTGATTAACAATCTCTGGTGATCCAGCACAGATTGAATATCTTGTTAGAATTGAACGGCTAGCATTACTGGATGGACTTTCTAATAGAGTCGCGATTTGTTCATGTCGGAATAATCGATCGAATATCTCCGAGCCAGTTCGATTTTGAAGAGGAATAGATAAATACAAAATGAGGATCTGTAGGGGCGGGTTTATACCATAAATCAAAACAACGCTATCTATTTCATTTGAACCCGCCCAACCCCACCAGCAATGCTAGAGGATGACGGGTTTGCTCTTCTGTTATTTAAACCCGTTCAACCCATTCGATAACACTGGGTTGAGCGGGTTTGTTTTATCGTTGTCTGTGGGTTTCGAGTATTTCTAGCATAAACAAAGCCATCTACAGATCTGTGAATATTGTTGTCACTCAAATTCACCACCGATAACAAATCTAGCCACCCAAAGAATTGATAAAAGTGATATTGCTAAGAAATCACTCCTTCCTAACTTTAATTGGTGCCACTGCACCTGATGAGTATTGGGAGTTGTAAAACCCCGCACCTGCATCGCTACAGCAATTTGTTCCGCTCTGCTCAATAGATTTGAAAATAGTTTTTCTGCGACAGTTAGCCAAACTTTGGCACTATTTTTGAAGCCTAACTTTTGCCAATCGATCGCTCTAGTATAGATCGATCGAACCAAGTTCTGAATCTCCTCTAGTACTAATGGAATAAATCGTAAAGCTAGGGTAAGTGTCAGGGCAATCTCTGTGACTGGAACATTATATCGCCGCAGGGGTGACATAAAGCTCTCGATGCCAGTGGTGATTTCTTCGGGAGCAGTAGTGAGCAGATAGATAGTCGTACTGTAAGCCAGTGTGAATAATAAAGTACTCACAAAAATGGCACTCTCGATCGACTTTCTGGTAATTTTGAGATGGATTGGGCCAGTATCAATCTTGAATAAGACATACTGATATGGCTGAGTAATTTCTATACCAAGATCCGGCGGTGAACGCACCTGATGGGTGACATTGAGCGTATCTGGTGAAAATAGCCCAATCACAAAAATCACACCACCCGTAATCAGCAACAAACCCATCTGCTGCTTGAGTGCCCGCCACGGAATCCCCGCGAGGATACTAATCAGTACTAGCATCCCAACTAGGCTCAGTTTCCAAATTGGATTAGCCAGAATGGGAGCCAGTAGAAAAGTTAGCAACCACCCTAGTTTGACTCTAGGATCCAGCCGATGCAGCCAAGTAGTCGGCTGTTCTAAATATAAACCAATGGGTAGAGAGCGGAGGAGATCCACGGGGATAGGGGTGTGGGAGTGTGGGAGCGTGGGGGTGTGGGAGCGTGGGAGTGTGGGAGTGTGGGAGCAAGACTTAGGATACTTCTTTCTCCCTATCCCCCCATCTCCCCATTTCCCATCCCCAATTTAGGGCTACTTCGTCGTCTTAACTCTAGTCGCCCGATTCGCAATCTTCTCGCCTTCGCGTTGCTTCTTACCGCGCCAGAGGAGGCGCAGGGGTGTGCCTGCGAAGCCGAGTTGAGTCCGAAACTGGTTTTCGATGTACCGACGGTAGTTGTCGTTGAACCGCGAGGGATCGTTGACAAATAGGGCGATGGTTGGTGGTTGAGCACTGACTTGAGTACCGTAATAAACCTTACCCTGCTTACCTTGACGAGTAACGAGGGGATTGTGCCAGGAAGTAGATTCTTCCAGCACTTGGTTGATCGTAGCGGTACTCACCCGACGACGGTGTTGTTCTACGGCTCGATCGACTACTTCCAAGATTTTATCAACACGTTGTCCAGTTAAGGCACTGACGAAGATATTTTCTGCCCATTCAGTAAATGCGAGGCGACTATTGAGCTGATCTTGGTAGTCATAAATTGTGTAGGAATCCTTTTCCACAGCATCCCATTTATTAACCACAATCACACAAGCCCGCCCTTCTTCGGCAATCCGTCCCGCCAGTTTTTGATCCTGCTCGGTGACACCATCGATCGCATTCAAGACCAATAGTACGACATCACACCGATCGATCGCCTTAAACGCCCGATTTATCCCAAAAAATTCGGGACCATAATCAACGTTTTTCTTGCGGCGAATTCCGGCGGTATCAATTAGGCGATAATTGGTATTATTGCGAGTAATTACGGTATCGATCGCATCACGAGTAGTACCAGAAATTGGACTAACGATCGCGCGATTTTCACCGATAAAAGCATTTAGCAAGCTGGATTTACCAACATTTGGTCTGCCAATAATGGCAATCCGAATTTCTGGTTCATCCACCTCATCAATGATGGGTAAATTGAGAATTAACTCATCTAATAATTCTCCCGTCCCACCACCGTGAATACTGGAAATCCCATAAGGTTCACCAATTCCTAACTGCCAAAAATCAGCAGTTTGGAGTAAACCAACGGTTTCCGATTCACACTTATTTACAGCCAAAAATACCGGAACTTTCTGCACGCGCAACCAGGAAGCAATTTCCCGATCTCCGCCAGTAATTCCTTCTTGACCATCAACTACAAAAATCGCCGCACTAGCTTGGCTAAGAGCTGTCATCGCCTGTTCGCGAATCAGCGGCAAAAATTCTGTATCATCGTCAAATACGAGTCCACCCGTATCGACGACCACAAACTCACGATCTTGCCAAAATGCCCGACGATATGTACGATCGCGGGTAACTCCTGGCTCATCATGCACGATCGATTCCCTTGCGCCCGCCAAACGATTGACGAGTGTGGATTTACCCACATTGGGACGACCTATAATAGCAACGATCGGCAGCGACATAAAATTCTGAACAACAAGAGAGCAATATTATAGTTTATCGCGAT
>JANNDL010000208.1:0-25399 GCA_031387665.1 Chamaesiphon sp. OTE_75_metabat_95
GATTTTGTGGATGCTGGTGCCGAAGCTTATGAGCAACAATACCAACAACGGGTGCTCAAACATATTAAACAACGGGCGAAGAAAATGGGCTTCGATCTAGTCCCTGAGCTAATTGTGGCTTGAGTTTCTTAGAAGAGGCTTCGCCAACGATCGAGCATTCACTCAATAATTTAATTGCCGCTTGTCCATTGATTGCCTCCATCAGTCGATAACCACGACTTCGCAAATAGCCTGTCATGGTCTCCATATTGGCTTCGTTATCTTCGACCACCAATATTAACGCTTTTGGTTTAATGGTGGAAATTTCTTCAGGATTGGTAGTCAGGGGATAAACGAGGGGCAATGGTGATGGCGGAATGACAACCGCAACACTCGGATCGAATGGCAGCAGTACTCTAAAACAACTGCCGCTCCCAACCATACTCTCGACCGAGACAGCTCCTCCATGCAGCTCCACAATCCGCTTGACTAATGCCAGTCCTAGTCCGGTGCCAGCATACTGACGGCTCAGACTACTATCGATTTGGACGAATGACTGAAATAGCTTGTCGATGTTTTCCGGGGCAATGCCAATGCCCGTATCAATAATCGAGAAGGCAATTCGCCGCTGAAATTTGACAGAATCATCCACACTACCCATCCCCCAATCTTCCCCTTGATTACACTCCTCTACGCGCACATCCAAAACAATACTTCCCCCTTCAGGTGTAAATTTGACGGCATTGCTGAGTAAATTGATCAAGACTTGACGGCAGCGGCGATCGTCCACGCGAATATTTAGCTGTTTGAGATATTCTGGTACCTGGGTTTTGATGCTAATTTGCTTTTTGTGGGCGAGTTCTTTGATAAATAGGAGGCTATTTTTACAGAGGGAATCGATCGATACATCAGTCAATTCGAGATCGAATTTATTTGCTTCGATTTTGGAGAGATCGAGAATGTCGTTAATCAGAGCCAGGAGATGCTTACCACTTTTCTCGATCGTCGAAATCGACTTTTGTTGGCGATCGTTGATTGGGCCAAAGTTCAATTCCTGCAAAGCTTCAGACATCCCCAAGATCGCATTCAGCGGGGTACGAAGTTCGTGACTCATACTCGCGAGAAACTCATCCTTGAGTCGAGTTGCCCGCGCCAGTTCTTGATTAGAAATTGCCAGTTGTTGATTCCGATCTCGCAATTGGGTTTCAGCTAGTCTTCTTTCGGTTAGTTCGGTTTCTAGTTGGTCAAATAGATTCGCCTGTTGAATAGCAATTGCCAATTGATCGGCAACTTGTTGGAGCAATTGAGCTTCCTCTGGATGCCAATCCCGATGGGAGCCACAGGCATCAACGATCAGTAGTCCCCAAAGCTGAATACTATCATCAGGGCTAGTCCAATAATGAGTTCGATCGTCTCTAAGTGGCAACAAGATCGGTGCGACAATTTTGGATTTGACTTGAGCACTCTTCAAATCATCCTGCCATGTGATTGATAGCGGATCTTGCATGACATCATAGACAGGGCGAGGCTTGCCCTGCCGATAGAATTCAAATCCTGCCTGCTGAAATTTTTCTTTGTCCCACCGGACTCCTCGCCGACTGGGATATTCGGGCAAGACAGCTTCTTCGACAGCCTGAATATCGCCGTCAGGCAATAACCTCACGATGGTTGCTCGATCGACTCCCATCAATTCTCTCACTTGTTTCGTTGCCGTGATTAGAATTTCTTCTATTTTCAACGAATTGCGGATTTGTTGAGCAATTTTTGCTAACGCTCGCTGCTGGCGCAACTGGATCGCAATTGCTGCTTCTCGCTGCCAGCGAACTCTCAGTTCTGACTGGACTTTCTCGTAGAGAGTCGCTTGTTGAATCGCAATGCTAATCTGTTCGGCAATCTGCTCGATTTCTTCAACTTCGCTCGATCGCCACAGCCGAGGTGCAGTGCATTGTTGAATACAGATTAACCCCCACAAGATCGACCCGTCGATTAGTGGCACAATTAGAGTTGCCCGCACCTGATATCTGGCAAAAAACTCGACTTCATCATCTGGTAATGCTGCGGTATAGATATCTTCGATCGCGCTGAGGCTACCGCGTTGATAGTACCAAGCCAACTTTTCGCCAAAACAGGGAGTTGGGATATTCAATCTCGCCAGTGGCTCAAATCCAGTGGCTACAGCTTCTGCCACAAATTCACCCCGATCGAATTTGAGGTCAGACTTGAACTTGAAGATCCCGACTCGATCGGCTGCCATCAGCTCCTGAATCTTTTGTACCGCCGTTTCCAGGACGATCGATAAGTCCAACGATTGACGAATCTTCTGAGTAATTAATCTCAATACAGAGGCTCTTGCTGCTGGCATAACGGGTGAGATATCTAGCACGTATATCTGAAGAGGATGCTTTTCCTAGAATGCCCAAAAATTACAGTTAATTTCGGTATAGAGATGGGCACTCTAGAGAAAGTACAACAGAGTGAGCCAGATGAGTAGTTATTCGATCCTAGTCGTTGATGATGAGCCAGATAATTTTGACGTAATCGAAGCACTGTTGCCGAGCGAGATCTATCAGTTGCACTATGCCAACTGTGGCAGAGATGCAATTGCATCCCTCGATAAATTCAATCCCGATCTGATCTTGCTGGATGTGATGATGCCGGACATGGACGGGATTGAAGTCTGCAAGCAGGTTAAGCTGATGTCAAAATGGATCGCAGTGCCGATCATTATGGTAACGGCTCTATCTGGCAAAGAAGATCTGGCTCGGTGTCTCGCCGCAGGTGCCGATGACTTTATTACCAAACCCGTGCACAGTCTAGAACTGTCGGCGCGAGTCAACTCGATGTTGCGAATCAAAAGACAACACGATCGAATTAAATCTTTCTCGAAGCTTCAGCGCAACAACATTCATACACTCTCAAATAATTTGAATGAAATTCGCTTGGATTTAGCGGTTGGATTTCCCAATGAATTTAACTCACCATTGACTACTATCTCCGACAATATCGAATACCTGAAACAGAATATCAAGCAGTTGAGTCTAGCTGAGACGCTCCAGCTTTTGGATTCTAGCGATCGATCTGTGATCCAGTTGCATACACTCACGCAGAAATTTTGGTTTTATTTGAAACTGATCGCCGATACCCCAACGCCCAACAGCCAGGATCGAGCGGCACCAGACTCAGTTATCAACCAGATATTAGCGACCAAATATGCTGGACTTTTCATGCCCAGCAATCTCTGCTGCGAAATTGAAAGTACAAGTTTGGCTGTGAATATCGATCTTGCGGAATGGCTATTTACCGAGCTACTGGATTATGTCCTCGATCGATCCCAAAATAATACTTACGTGAAAGTCAACGGTCAAGTAATTGACAATGCCTTCCATTTTTCCTTATCTAGTCAGAACGAACACGATCCGAGTACGTCAAATTCAGAAATCTCGAATTTAATTCAATTTAATTCAACTCCTGATGAAAATTCAGAATTACCAATTGGCTTGAAAATTGTCAAAAAGATTGTCGAGATTTATGATGGCGTATTTTTGATATCAGGGATCGATCGAGATGAGATCTCTATTTATGTAAATCTACCACTAGCCGCAAAAATCGAATCCCTGACCGGAACAGCTCCTCTGTCTAACCAAAACTAGGATCGATCGACGCAGCTCGCTGTTGCGTCATCCCAGACAACTCGCTATTCACCATCCACCATTCACCATCCAACAAGTACACTTCGATCCCAGACTGATAGATAATGAATGATGGTCAGCCGATCGACTGTTGGTTGACTTTAGAAATCAATTTTTAAGATCAACTTACTATTAGGCTGGGCATAATTTATGGAGCAAATGCTGCTAGACACAGGGTGGTTAATCCCTGGCTATGGCTTGCTGGGGGCGATTCTGAGTATTCCTTGGATGACCAGACTGGTGCGGCGGACAGGCCCCAGACCAGCAGCCTATTTGAATATTCTGATGACGACTCTTGCCTTTATTCATGGCAGTCTGTTATTGCGACTAGTCTGGAATCAAACGCCGAAGAATATTGCGATCGATTGGCTCACGGTCGCCGGATTGGACTTGAATCTGACCTTTGAACTGTCGGCGGTGAATGTCGGGGCGATGGAGTCGGTGACAGTATTGAGTCTGATCGCTCAGGTGTTTGCCCTGGGCTACATGGAAAAAGATTGGGCACTGGCGAGATTCTTTGCCCTGGTGGGCTTTTTTGAGGGTGCGATGAGCGCGGTGGCAATTAGCAATTCACTGCTCGTTAGCTATGGGTTATTGGAATTGCTGACGCTTTCGACTTACTTGCTCGTAGGTTTCTGGTATGCCCAGCCGCTGGTCGTCAAGGCGGCGCGAGACGCATTTTTGACCAAACGGGCAGGTGACATTATCTTGTTTGCGGGGGTGATTGCCCTATCGAGTATTGCTGGGAGTTTGGATTTTGACGATCTGTACAAATGGTGTGATACCACTGATATTTCCGATCTCACCAAGACGCTGATTGGGCTGGCATTGATTGCTGGACCGATCGGTAAATGTGCTCAGTTTCCCCTACACTTATGGCTGGATGAGGCGATGGAAGGCCCCAATCCAGCTTCGATTCTCCGCAATTCGGTAGTGGTGACGGGCGGGGCATACATTTTGATCAAAGTCCACCCGATTCTGTATCTGTCGCCAGTTGTCACCACTACCTTGATGGTGATTGGGACGGTGACAGCACTTGGAGCGACATTGGTATCGATCGCTCAGATCGATATCAAGCGAACTATTTCTTATAGTACCAGTGCTTATTTAGGCTTGGTATTTATTGCGATCGGTGCCAAGTGGATCAACGTTGCTTTATTCTTACTATTTGCCCATGCTATCTCCAAAGCACTGTTATTCATGAGTGTGGGCTGTGTGATTCTGACTACCAACACTCAAGATGTGAATGAGTTTGGCGGTTTGGCAAAAAGTATGCCTGCAACGACGATCGCTTTTATCGTGGGTGCATTGGCAATGACAGGGGTTTTCCCCTTGGGTGGATTTTGGGCGTTTCACCAGGGGTTTAAGTCGCTCTGGTTGGACTATCCCTGGGCAATTGGTGTGATGTTAATTGTCAATGGTCTAACAGCTTTCAATCTCGCGCGAGTGTTTGGTTTGGTATTTTTAGGCAAAACTCAGCCCAAAACTAGGCGGGCACCTGAAGTGCCTTGGCCATTAGCAGTACCGATGATCTTTTTGACCGTCTTTACACTATTAGCTCCAGCCATCATGTGGCAATCTTCTTTGTTACCAGATCTAGACGATATCAGCCTCTGGGAATATGTCTCGATTAGTTTGTCTACCGCACTAGGATTTCTAGTCGGGGGATTGTTGTATTTTAGGGATAGTCGTACTCCAGTCAAGCTCTCGATTACCTGGATCCAAGAGTTGCTAACTTATGATTTCTATGTAGAAACAATTTACGACAAGACGATCGTTTTGGTGGTTGTGTTGTTATCTAAAGTGACAGCTTGGATCGATCGATATATTGTTGATGGTTTGGTGAATTTAGTTGGATTTGCGACGATTTTTAGTAGTGAAGGTCTGAAATATGGTACCTCAGGTCAGATGCAAAACTACGCACTAACTATCACTGTCAGTGCGGGAATTATCAGCGCAATGATCGCCTGGTTCTTCTGGAAATTCTAACAATCCCAACCGTAGGGTGTGTTACTGCGACAGCATAACGCACCAAAATCTGCGCCACCATAACGCACCAAATCATCGATCGAAAGCAACCATTCAGAGTTTTCTGGCGAGGTTGGGCGGGTTCAAACTAAATAGCTTGCTACGTTTGAATTGATGGTATAAAGCGGATGCGCTCCGGTCGGGTTTCCCGACCATGGAAGCGCACCAAGCACCCGCCCCTACAGGTTAAACCGTATAGGTTTTAATATTTAAAATTATTTAATGTATGCTAAGTATTTTACTAATAGTTCCACTAATTGGAGCGGCAATAGCAGCATGGTATCCAGGGCAAACTAGATCGATCGCTTCATGGATTGCGATCGCCGTAATTGGCTGGACTGTGTTGTTACTAACAAAGTTCGATCTGAGCAATTCTGGGATGCAATTCGTTGAGAATTTCAAGTGGATTGATTCATTGGGTTTATCTTATCGATTGGGTGTCGATGGTTTATCTTTACCCCTGGTTGCGCTGAATAGTTTGTTGACTTGGGTGGCAATTTATAGTAGCGATGACAAGATCGACAGGCCTCGCCTGTATTACAGTCTGATTTTATTATTGAATGCAGCCGTAACTGGCGTATTTTTAGCGCAAGATTTATTACTGTTCTTTATTTCTTACGAGCTAGAATTGATTCCGCTGTACCTATTAATCGCCATTTGGGGCGGTCAAAAACGGGCTTATGCAGCGACTAAATTCTTGATTTATACCGCCTTATCTGGTGCCCTAATTTTGGCGGCATTTCTAGGACTAGCTTGGTTTGGCGGGAGCAGTAGCTTTACTTACAATCCTGCACTATCCCAAGCTCTACCACTGAGTCAGCAATTTTTACTACTGGGCGCGTTGCTCTTGGGCTTTGGGATCAAGATGCCGTTGTTTCCATTCCATACCTGGCTCCCAGATGCCCACGTAGAGGCTTCCACCCCGATTTCAGTCCTACTAGCGGGAGTCCTGCTCAAGCTGGCTACCTATGGCATTCTGCGCTTCTGTGTAGGGCTATTTCCAGAGGCGTGGCAGATTGCCGCACCTTGGCTGGCTGATTGGGCGATCGTTAGTGTATTGTACGGCGCATTGATGGCGATCGCCCAGACAGACATGAAAAAGATGGTGGCGTATAGTTCCGTCAGTCATATGGGTTATATTCTCCTGGCGGCGGCGGCGAGTACTCCCTTGAGCTTCTCCGCCGCGATGATTCAGATGGTAAGTCACGGCTTGATTTCAGCAGCTCTATTTCTCTGCGTCGGCGTGGTTTATCAGAAAACTAAGACTCGTGATATTACCGTTTTACAAGGCTTGCTCAATCCAGAACGGGGAATGCCAGTAATTGGTAGTCTCATGTTACTAGCAGTGATGGCTAGTGCGGGCATACCTGGCATGGTGGGTTTTGTTGCTGAGTTTCTGATTTTTCGCAGTAGTTTTCCAGTTTTCCCCGTCCAAACCCTACTTTGTATGATCGGCACTGGTTTGACGGCTGTTTATTATCTATTATTAATTAATAAAGCCTTTTTTGGACGACTATCCGAAAAAGTCCAAAATCTCGAAGGTGTGTCCTGGCGCGAACGCTCTCCAGCCATAATTTTAACCGTTGCGATCGTCATTTTTGGGATTCAACCAGGCTGGATCACCCGCTGGAGCGAACCAACGATTTTAGCCACACTGCATCAACCTGCGACTCTAACCACCGTGCCTGGACAAGTTGAAATCCTCACACCGATCAAACAAACGGAACTATAGAACCCATTTGAGATCTTCTGTCTTGTCGGTTTTTTATTCGGGGGGAACCCCCGAATAAAACCGCCGCTCGTGGGGGAGGGCAGGTTTTGCTCGAAGATGATGGTGCTAGGCGACGATTACTAGCATGAACCAGCCCCTACGGTTGGCTATTATCCATTCTACGGATCTGTAGGGGTAGGTTTATGCAACCTAATATCGATCTTACTGTTAGGTCTTAAACAAAACCTACCCTCCTTCACTAGGATCTGAAAAGATCTCAAATGGGTTCTATAGCTAAAGTTTAAGTACTCCCAACTCCCCACTCCCCACTCAATGACTCCAATTAATACCTGCCATCGTTTCGCCAATTATATCGATCGATTCTACAATGGACAAAGCCTCGTACCTGACAACCCCCACAATGTCAAAGAAGTTGTCGGGATTTTAGATAGTTATGGGTATGTCCTAAATGCCTATCAAATCAATCTCCAGCATATTGCCGATCGAGAATTTCTCGAAGTTTTCCCGTTTTTCAAGTATTTTAATAATGGCGTTTCGATCGATCAGCTAGGTAAGCATTTATGGCACGATCGGATCAATTATGAGTATGCTGAATACTGCATGAAAACCATGATGTGGCATGGTGGGGGCAAGCTCGAACAGTACATTGAATCACCAGAATTTGGGGTGCTAATCGAATCAGCAATTCAAGCCAAAATCAAAAACAAACTAGTCATTAAACTCCTCCATCGCATTTTTCCAGAGTTTCTCCCAGAACAGATCCGTCAGTCGGTTTATTACAATGCCCTGGGTCAATTTTGGCAAGTAATGTGCGAGATTTTTCTGACATTGGGCAAAGCTTATGAACAAGGAAAAATCACTACTATTCCACAGGTAGTAGACTGGATCAAAGCTGGACTAGTTGCAGCGGCTGGTAATCCAATTAACTATGCTGTCGAAATCGATGGGAAGTCTTACGATATTTTACCTCCATCGGCAAATCTCACCTTCTTGATGGATGTAGCCGTGCCATATGTGGAAGCTGTGTTCTTTCGCGGCACGCCATTTTTGGGTACAGTTTCTTACAATGCTCAAGCTCATCAAATTCCGGTCGAGCAGAATCAATTTACCTATGGGGCATTATATGCCGATCCACTGCCGATCGGCTGTTCTGGCATCCCACCAACTTTATTAATGCAAGATATGCGGCATTATCTACCACCCTACTTACATGAGATTTATCAAAGTACCAAGCGCAAGGAAGATGATTTATTAGTCAAAATATGTCAAAGTTTTCAGAAGTCGATGTATTGTGTAACTAGTGCCACAATCCTCGGCTTGGCTCCACATCCACTGGATAGTGAAAATCCCCAGGAGCAAGCGACAAACATGGCTTATTTTGAAGGCTGGATGGATCGATTGTTGACTTCCCAATTGCCCAACGTTCAGGGTTAATCCTTCGAGCACCGACGATCTGTGATATTGCATTAAAATTATGAGCAAAAATCATGAGTTTTATTTCTCGACGTAACTTACTAAAGCTAACTGCCACTACCGCAGGAATCGGGTTGATTACCAATCAATTGGGCATAAAAGCACTAGCAACACCTGTAAAAGTTGCCAGTAAAAGTCTTACCCCTGACACCGCATTAGCTAAGTTGTTGGCTGGAAATCAACGATTTGCTAGTCAAAAAGTGAAACAACCTCATCAAGGTGTATTTCGCCTGCAAGAAGTCGCGCAAGGGCAACACCCTTTTGCGGCAATCTTAGGCTGTGCTGACTCGCGAGTACCTGTAGAGATCATATTCGATCGAGGATTGGGCGATTTATTCACAGTCAGAGTCGCAGGTAATGTCGCTACACCTGAAGAGATTGGTAGCCTAGAATATGCCGCTCTATTGGGCACACAAATCATCCTGGTACTGGGGCACGAACGCTGTGGGGCAGTCACCGCCGCACTCGCTAATCAACCTGTTCCAGGTCAAATTGGCAGCATTCTAGAGCAGATACAGCCTGCCATAATTGCAACCAAAAATCGATCGGGCGATCCGCTCAAAAACGCAATTATTGCTAATGTTAGTAATCAAATTACCACGCTCAAATCTTCACCTGTTTTGGCAAAACTAATTGCAGCCGACAAATTAAAAATCGTCGGTGGTTATTACGATCTTGATACTGGATTAGTCAGTCAATGGGTTTGACGGTGATGTAAGTTGAAATTCAGTATCGATTGTTACATTCTGGCTGTAGTGCTGAATTTACAATAGTGAAACAGTTGCGGTAAATAGAAATAACAATGTCAGAACAATCGCCAGTAAAATCTCTCTACGAACGGCTGGGTGGAGTATATTCGATCGCATCAGTTGTCGATGATTTTATCGACAGAATTATGGTCGATCCGCGACTGAATTCCAATCCCCTCGTCGATGAAGCGCATCACCGCGTTTCTCCCGCTGGCTTCAAGTATCTAGTAACGGAAATGTCCTGCTGGGCAACTGGTGGTCCTCAACAGTATAGCGGTCGAACGATGTATGAATCCCACGCCCATCTCAAAATCACAGGCGAGGAGTGGGGAGCATTTATGGAAGATCTCGATCTGACTTTTGATAAGTTTCAGGTGCCAAAACCAGAGCGGGATGAGTTTATCGCGATTATTGCCAGTACCAAGCCAGACATTGTAGTGCCCAATTAGGAATCTGACAATTTCGGTAATAAATAGTTCGTTGAGCAGGGACGACGGGATCGCGAAAACGACAGAGATTGTGAACTTCTACAGCGTCAGTGATAAGCTCCAGGAGTTATGATGCACAATATATAAAACCCTGGAAGCTTATGACGATCGAATCCCCAAGTCCACGCGGACATTTATTAACCGAACAAGTCAATCTAAATAGTGCTAATCTCGATCGACTCAGCACTTTAGATCTGGTAGATTTATTTAATCAAGAAGATATCAATACCATCAACGCGATCGCCGGAGCTAGGCAAGAATTAGCAGATGCGATCGATCTAATTGCTGATAATCTCCGTCAGGGTGGACGCTTGTTTTACATTGGCGCGGGTACTAGTGGGCGATTGGGCGTATTAGATGCGGCTGAATGTCCACCGACTTTTTGTACCCCGCCGGAATTAGTCCAGGGCATTCTCGCTGGTGGGGCTGGCGCGTTGGTAAAGAGTTCGGAAGGATTGGAGGATATCGCTAGGGATGGTGCTCAGGCGATGGTGGACAATAATATCGGCACACATGATGTGGTAGTAGGAATTACCGCTGGTGGGACTACGCCCTATGTACATGGTGCGATCGAGTCTGCCCAGCAGCGGGGAGCCAAGACAGTATTTATCGCCTGTGTGCCCGCAAATCAGGTCGCCAGCATTGCTGATATCGACATTAGACTACCTGTAGGGGCAGAGATTGTATCGGGGTCTACGCGGCTAAAATCGGGGACTGTGACCAAGATGGCTCTAAATATTCTCTCAACTGGCTCGATGGTGAAATTGGGAAAAGTGTACGGGAATCGGATGGTGGATGTCGCGGTGACTAATACTAAGCTACTCGATCGAGCCTTGCAGATGATTCAGGATTTGACGCAATTGGAGCGGGATGCGGCAAGTGAGCTATTGGAAGCTAGCGGTCGATCGGTTAAAGTGGCTCTACTGATGCACTGGACTAAGATCGATCGATCTCAAGCAGAGGCAACTCTATCTCAGCATCAGGGACAATTACGCGCTGCTGTTGATAAAACTACATAACAAAAATGGATACCTCGATCATTAGTGAAAGTACTCTAGTAGTAAGTCCAGCAATCGAGGTTAAAGTTAACCTCTGGCAAGAAGTAGATTTGTTTTTTATGCAGCAAGGAAAAGTCTACGAAACGCTCCAACGGCTCGCGCAAAAGCTACCGAATGCGGGCATTGACTATGCTCTAATTGGCGGTATGGCACTGGCTATTCATGGATATGTGCGGTTGACTCAAGATGTCGATCTGCTGATGAGCGAAGCGGGTTTAGCGCAATTTCAGAAAATGTTGGTGGGGCGAGGATATATTGCAGCTTTCCCAGGTGCGCGAAAAATGTTTCTCGATACTATTACTGGTGTAAAAGTTGAAATTATTACTACTGGTGAATTTCCTGGCGATGGTAAACCCAAGCCAGTGCAATTTCCCGATCCGACAGCGATCTCGATCGAGTTAGATGGCATGAAAGTTACTCGATTAGAAACTTTGATCGAGCTAAAACTAGCCTCTGGACTAACTGCACCCGATCGGTTAAAGGATTTGGCGGATGTTCAAGAACTGATTCGGATGCTAAACCTACCGGAACAGTTGGGGTTGCAAATTGATAGTTCAGTCCGAGATGAGTATGTTCGATTATGGCAAACAGTGCAGCCAAGAACACAGCTTTAGCTTGATGATAAACTGAGGGCGGTGCATAAACGAAGATAGGAGCCATTAGGCGAAAAGCCTTAACCCGTTGGCGGTAGCGGAGCGTTTGCGCTAGCAATAGCCTTTCCGCCAGGAAAACTCACGTTAACTTATAGTTATCGTATTTCTCGAACGGTTGATTGATCCAGGGATTGTGGGCGAGATAGCTCAGATAATAATCAGGGATATAATTTGAGGAAGCTTTGTACCAGATCACGGCTGTTTTGAGCTGCTCAATTTCTGGATATAGATCCCGTAGCCAAATCTTTGTCTGTTGCAATGTGACTCCAGAGTCTACCAAGTCATCGACTAATAAAATTCGACTGCCTAAATGGGCATCAGTCATCGTAATTTGGCTAGCGATCGATAGCTTACCGCGTTCCTGTTGATTCTTACCACCGTAGGAGCTAGCGGCTAAAACAGCCAGGGGTTGCTTGAAAATACGGGAGAGAATATCCCCTACTCGCAAACCGCCCCTAGCCAGACAGACAATTCGATCGAACTCCCATTCAGACTCGTGAATTTGTTGGGCTAATAACTCGATCGATCGATGATATTCATCCCAGGATACATCTAATTTCAGCATCTAAAAATTAATTCCAACAATTACCGCGAAACTGATTGGTGCGCTCCTGCTTGAGCGGTAACACACCCTACTATTTAACAATCTTCGCTATCACAATATCTTCGCTATCAATTATCAACTATCAACTATCAACTATCAACTAATTTAAAATCCCATTGCTGCTGCAACGGCATCAATGTCTGCATTGATTCCTTGCTTGAAGGGGTTGATGCTGTTGGCAATTGCAGTATCGGGATCTTTGAGTCCATTGCCAGTCAGAACGCAGACAACAGTGGCGTTGCTGGGTACTCGATCCTTGACTTTGAGTAATCCAGCTACCGAAGCCGCACTTGCAGGTTCGCAGAAGATCCCTTCGCGACTGCCCAACCACCGATAGGCGGCAATGATCTCGGAATCAGTGACGGCATTAAATTCACCACCACTTTCATCTTTGGCAGCGATTGCTTTTTCCCAATTGACTGGATTGCCAATCCGAATTGCTGTTGCCAGAGTTTCGGGATTTTTGACACGGATTCCACTCACTAGCGGTGCTGAACCTGAGGCTTGGAATCCCATCATCTTGGGTAGCTGCTGACATTTGCCATGTTGCTGGTACTGATTGAATCCCATCCAGTAAGCGGTGATATTGCCACCATTACCAACGGGAATACACAACCAGTCTGGTGCGTCACCCAAAGCGTCAACTAGTTCAAACGCGGCAGTTTTTTGACCTTCGAGCCGATAGGGATTAACAGAATTAACCAGAGTAACAGGATAGTCAACTGCCATTTGGCGCACAATGTCTAAGGCATCATCAAAGTTCCCTTTGATTGCAATCACCTCAGCACCATAGAGCAAAGCTTGCCCTAGCTTGCCCAAGGCAACATACCCATCGGGAATCAGCACATAGGAGCGCATCCCGCCTCTAAGAGCATAAGCCGCTGCCGCTGCCGAAGTATTGCCCGTACTGGCACAAATTACCGCCTTGGCACCTGCTTCTCTGGCTTTAGTGATTGCCATAGTCATCCCTCGGTCTTTGAAGCTACCAGTGGGATTTAAGCCGTCATATTTGATGTATACTTTGACCCCGCGTCCGATTTCGGCAGAGATTGTTGGTACAGGGATCAATGGTGTGTTACCCTCATGCAAAGTAACTACTGGAGTCGTCGCAGTCACAGGTAGATACGCGCGGTAGGCTTCAATTAATCCCGGCCAACTACGGTTGGTGTGAGTGGCGGAACTGATTTCAAGTTGGGTATCTAAGCTCATGATTGTGACAATTACCTGATTAAAAATGATGGGCGACTCTTGCTAGGTGAAGATCGCAGACCCTTACTGATTCTACTATTGAACCATAATTATGGGTACTCTAGACACGAAGACTATCGGAGTTTGAATAGATTTTCGTCGCAGCTAGCGATTAACTCCGGTAGGACTACCGCCAACGAACCCATGTTGATTACCGCTCAATCTATCTTACCCATTTAACCCAATGTCCGAACATACTCCTCATCCCCTTGTTCTGGTTGCGATCGTGATCTACAAGTGTTTTACGATCGGGTTACGGAAGAAGGGATTAAAGCAGATCGGGAATAAGGAATAGGTTAGGATATTGACAAAGAAAACCACCGCCCGAAATAACTTTTCCCAGATAAATATGAAAAAGAGTATCAAAAGCGATCGAACATTACTACTGACTAGTATCTTGCTATTTTTCATGCTAGCAGCCGGAATTCTCAGTGGCGTGCTTGGTTTTGTCTCTGGGCATGAAGCTCTCAAAGGTGTCACCCAGCCAGATATCCGTCCCAATAACAACAAAGGTGGCAACCAACAAAACGTCAATACTAAAGGCTTGGAATTGATCCAAGAACAAGAATTGATTGCCAACATGAAAAAACAGATGGGTGTCGAGGAGCCGAAAAAAGATGCTCAACAGGCAAAGGATGCCAAACAAAAAGCGGCTGAGTTTGAGAAAGCGGTGAAAAACGATCCAAAAACTGGTGCGCCAGTGTCCAAATTACCGATGATGAGAGACGATCAAGGAATTGCCTTGACAATCAAATCGGTTGAAACCAAAGGCGGTAACGTAGAAATGCGATTGTCACTGTCTAATAACGGGAGTCAACCAATCAATTTTGGTCAAGGAATTACCGTGACAAATGGCTCTCAGGGGATTAGCTCGAATACCAATGGCTTACCAAGTAGCCTTGCCGCGAATGGGAAGGAAGCCAACTTTACCCTAACTATTCCTAAAAACGCACTCGATAAAGTCAAGAGTGTATCGTTACAATTAACTGATGTAGATAAGAAGCTGCAAATTGAAGCGACTGGAGTACCAGTTGGCAAGTAATAACCCTCGATCCCCCCTCATTTTCCTCTCTCCAACACCCCGATCATGAACGATCCTCATCCACCTTTAAGTGGTTCAGAAATTGGGTGGCGACTCCTGATCGTATTCGGTTTGATTGCGATCGATGCTTTTTTTGTGATCGCCGAGTTTTCGATCTTATCAGTCAGGCGATCGCGCATCAATCAATTGGTGGCGGCTGGTGATGATCGTGCCAAGCAAGTCCAAGGTTTGCAGCGGGGAATTGAGCGACTGCTCTCGACGACTCAAGTGGGGATTTCTCTGTCCACTCTGACACTAGGTTGGATTGGCGAACGGGCAATCGCCCAAATCTTTGTCCAGAGCACCCAAAATCTGCCGCTAGCCCATTCCCTGGCAATTCCGCTTACATTCGTACTGCTCGCCTATCTCCAGATTGTGTTTGGGGAACTAATTCCCAAATCGATCGCCCTAATTTATGCCGAACAAATTGCGCGGTTCTTGGGTACGCCGAGCCTGACTATCGCCCGAATTTTTAGTCCCTTGATTTGGGTACTCGATCGATCTACCAAGCTCTGTTTGCGGCTGGTAGGAATTAAATATCGCTATGAGGATCGAGATCGGGTGACGTTCAAAGAGCTGCAAGCGATGGTTTCGACAGAACGCGAATCGAGCGGACTCGCCGTCGAGCAACGGGAAGTCCTGACTAAAGTGCTAGAATTTGCCGACAAAATTGCCACAGACGTGATGGTGCCGAGCACCCAAATTGTCACCGTTCCCAAAACAGCTACTTGTCAAACCCTACTAATCAAAATCGCCACAACTGGCTACTGTCGATATCCAGTCACGGATACATCCCTAAATAAAATCGTCGGCGTTGTCTCCTTCAAAGATTTTGTACCCCTACTCGCTCAAGGTAAATTGGCAGGGCAAATCCCGATCGAGAAATGGATCCAACCAGTCGAATTTGTCGCCGAGTCCACTCCTGTCAGCGTAATTCTCCAACAGATGCAGCAATTCGATCGACATATGACAATTGCGATCGATGAATTTGGCAACACCGCTGGCTTAATTACCCGCCAAGATGCAATCTCTGAAATGATCGGGATCAATGTTACACCCGATCGAGAAACCCAACTATTACAAAGATTAGCTGACGGCACCTACCTGATTCAAGCCCAAATCAACCTTGAAGATCTCAATGCCCAACTCAATATCCACCTCCCCCTCGCGGATGATTACCGCACCCTAGCTGGATTCTTGCTTAATAAACTCCAGCATTTTCCCCAAGATGGCGAATCCCTAGACTATGGCGACTGGAATCTGACCGTTGTTTCAACTGTAGGGCCAAGAATCGATCGAGTCCGAGTCAGAATTCGGCGTTAGGGCGAGATTTAGTAGATCTCCGCCATAAGTCAATCTAATCACTATCCACTATTCACCATTCACTATCCACCAATTAAACACCCATCTTCCATGTGAATGATCCTGTCGGCAACATCCAGAATTCGATTATCATGAGTCACCATCAGAATTGTACAGTTCTGCTCCTTGGCTAATGTCTGCATCAACGTCACCACTTCTCGCCCAGATTTGCTATCCAGTGCCGCTGTTGGTTCATCAGCCAGGATTAGTCTAGGCTGACTAACTAATGCTCGCGCAATCGCTACCCGCTGTTTCTGACCCCCAGAAAGACTATCAGGGTAATAATGGGTGCGATCGGCTAATCCGACTGCTGTGAGGACATTTACGGCGCAATTCTGACGATCTTTGATCTGGGGATGAAGCTTCAGCGGCATCGCCACATTTTCCCAAGCAGTCAGACTTTTGAGCAGGTTGTGCGCCTGGAAGATATAACCGATTTGGCTGCGAGTCGCGACTAACTGGGATTGCTTGGCAGCCAAGAGTTCTCGATCGAGAACTCTCAGGCTACCAGTTTGCATCGATCGCAATGCCCCAATCAGGGTCAATAATGTGGTTTTACCACTACCAGATGGCCCCGTCAGGATCGTAATTTCTCCCGCAGGTATTTCCAGATTGATCTCATTCAGCACCGGAATTTTGAGATTGCCTTTGCCAAAACTGTGATTGAGATCTTGAATTTGAATGGTTGGTGAGAGAGACATAATTTATCTTTTGCTGGTGAGGATTGTTGGGTTTCATTCTTCAACCCAACCTACAGATCTGGGGCGATAAATCCCCTCCTCGGAGGGGTGCCCGTAGGGCGGGGTGGGTAGATCTCCGCATCCCACAAAATCATCAATTTAAAACACATCGGCAGGATCGGCAGCCCGCAGTTTATTCGATGCGATCGCACCTGAAATCAGACACATTGCCAGAGTTAGAATAAATACTGTTAGAGCTAAATTTACAGTCATAACTAGTTCTAGTTTAGTTAAGGTAGTTAATAACTGATACATGCCCAATGTTGCGATAAATCCAGGAATATATCCTAAGACTGCCAGAACTAAAGCCTCTTGAAAAATTACAATTAAGAGCGATCGATTGGAATAGCCGATCGCCTTTAGAGTGGCATATTCTGAGAGATGATCGCTGACATCACTATAGAGAACTTGATACACGATCGCCACCCCCACGATGAAACCCATGATTGCGCCAAAATTAAAGATAGTGCTGCTGGGATTGGTGTCCTGAAAGGCTAATTCTCTAGCTTGTAACTCTTGATGAGTCAGTGCTTTAACGCCTGGAACAGCTTTTTCAATCCCCAATTTGAGTGCGACTAAATCTGTACCTGGCTTGACTCGAAGCACTCCCAATGACACCTTTTCGAGGGAGCTTGTGCCAAATATATCTCCAAAAGTGCGATCGCTCACAATAATATTTCCCTCACTTAGAAAGAAGGAAGAACCAAGACTAAATAACCCATTAACATTTATTCTAGTATTGCTAATCATTGCCGAAGTGGTAGATTTTTTTGCCATGTCTGCGGGAATCGGCCCCAATTCAGAACGGGATAATCGATCGAATAAAACCGTAAATGGCTCCGTTAGTTTAGCTTTTTGCTGATTCACTTCAGGGATATCAAAGATTTGCACCTGAGGATTGTAAGCAAAAATTCGTGTACTGTAAGAAATTATATCTTTGTCATATGCCCAAGTCCCATAATTAAGATATAGCGGCTCTGCAAAAGTAATGCCATCAAAAGCAGCAGCCTGAAATAATCGAGTTCGATCGAATGTACTGAAGGCATCGATTAATCTTGCATCAGTATTCGTAATGAATAAATCTCCTTTGATGTGTTTGGGCAGTAGAATAGCACCACCAGCAAATAAATTCACAAATCCTAACTGCATAAAGATCAGCACATTAGCAAAAGCAATTCCGCCCATTGCAACCCCTGTCCGCACTTTTTGATGCGACAACTGCGCCCAAGCTAATGGTCTTTCTTTGTTTAAAAAAACTTTTTTCATAACTTAAGTGGTAAACGCACCCGCACTTGAAGATTAGTCAACTTGGCAACTTTGGGACTATCTGTTGGTGCAATCTCAATTTTGATTGCTACCACCCTACTTTCTTTATCAGTACTGGGATTACCACCACCAGCTTCTTGGGTTTGTTTGCGCCCAACTTGAAGTCCTATGTGCGAGACGATCCCGCGAAGTTCACCAGCGAAACTATTATATTCACTGGTAATTAATGCTGTTTGTCCCTGTTGAATTTTGTTGACATCGATTTCCGCAATCTCTGCCATCACATACATTTTGTCAGTTTGAGCAAGTTCGACAATCCCTTGACTGATATTTACCTGCTCACCAATGCGCGTATTAATTTTGAGAATTTGTCCAGCGACAGGTACCCGCACTTCCGAATCTTTGAGAGCAGCTTGTTTTTGCTCAACGGCAATTTTGGCTTTTTCTAATTGAGCTTGAGCAATTCGTACATCTGTCGGACGAACTTCTTTTAGTTCAGCTAATTTAGCCCGTTCTTGATTAATTTGAGCATTCAAAGTCTGGATTGTCTGCTCCAGTTCTGCCTGTCTTTCTTTAACTGTTTCCCTAATCGTTAGTAGTTCTGTTTTAACCTTACCTAATTGCGATCGAGTCTCCAGTTGCTTCTCTCTAAAATTAGCCCTAGCAGCAGCTAAATCTTCGGTAGCCTTGTCTAGTTGGGTTTTGGTGTCAATCCCCCGCTCCTGGGCGAATGCTTGGGCTGAGGTGAGTTCTTCCTGGGCTTTATCCAATTGAGATTTACTAATCCCACCCGACTGAAATAGCGTCAGCTTGCGCTGATATTCGCCCCGTGCATTCGTCAGTTTAGCCTGAGATCCGAGGGTATTATCACCCGATCGATTAAACTGGCTCCGACGGCGATATTCAGCCTCAGCATTGGCTAATTTCGCCCTGGCGGTGAGCAGTCCCAACCCTTCCCGATCCGCTCGTTCCTGGCGTTGATAGTCAGCTTCAGCATTGAATAACTTCGACTGAGCCGCAGCCAACGCCGCTGTTTGCTGCTTGCGGGTACTGATTAGTTGTGCCTGAGTTTTGGTAATAGCCGCATTCTGAGCGACAATTTGCGATTTTTTAATATCACCCTGAGTTACCCGCCCCAGCTCGATCTCCCGCAGCTTGACATCAGCCAGCGCATCCCGTAAATCTGCCTGCTTGCGATCGATCCCTTGCAACACCGCAATCACCTGATTGCGCTTGACTCGATCCCCCTCTTGCACCAGAATTCGATCGACGCGACTATCCTGAGCATTCGCTACCGACAGCTTAATTACTTCCCCATTCGGCTGAATTCGCCCCAATGCTACAACAGCATTAGGTTTAGCCGGAACCACAGGCGGAGGACTCTGCTGGGCAATGCCTGACGAGCAGCCATGCAACAGCAGTGCTAGTCCATAAATTGTTGGGACAAAGTAAGATCTCATCTTCTGAGCATACCCTGTTTCACCACTGTGTACTACTAGCTCAGGTCATAAATTAGTTATTACTTTAGTCATAAGTTCAACCAAATTTAGCGATAGCTGAAATTAGTGCTTGCCTTCTGACCAAAGTTTGGTATAGTTATAGACTGTGGCGGCATAGCCAAGTGGTAAGGCAGAGGTCTGCAAAACCTCCACCCCCAGTTCAAATCTGGGTGCCGCCTTCAGCCAAAACCCTCGTCTATAAAGGACTGAGGGTTTTGTCATTTCAGCCCATGATAAACTAACGGCACTAATTTAATTAAATTAGTGCCATTTAGTAAGGAGGATTTAAGCAGAGTGAAAGAAGCTAAAAATCCATACAAGAAGGTAGATTTAGAGATCGACAGGGTTAATCGAGTAAGGCTCAAAGCAATGCCAGTGAGCCTCACTCGATCGGGCGGATCTTTGTATGTTCAAGGGACATTTCCACCCAAACCAGGGGAGCGAGAACCCAAACAACGCCGCGTACCGCTTAAACTCAAAGCTCACGTTGATTTTTTATTCGAGGCTCAAAATCTTGCCCTCCAGATTGGTGCGGATCTGATGTTGGAAAAGTGGGAGTGGAAAGACAAAGAGCAGAGGCTAGAACAACTCCCGATGACAGTGGCTGAATTTGTAGACTTGCATCGCGAAAGATATTTAGAGCGCAATGGCAAGCCGGATACCCAGCGGGACACGATCAGTTATTGGCAAAAAGATTTTTTGTACCCTTTTAATAAATTGCCCCAGCATAAACCGCCCTCAATCGCCCTTTGTAAGGAAGCAATCGATAAAACTAGTAACAATACCCGCACTCGCACTCGCTATGTCAAAGCCTATAGTCAGCTACTAGAGCTGGCTGGGATAGATAGTAGTTCCCTCAAAACACTCAGAGGGAAATATACAGCCGAACAAGTGCAGCCAAGAGATATTCCCAATCTCAAATCGATTATTGAGTGGGGCAATAAAATCCCACCGCAGTGGAAATTTTACTATTTCCTGCTGACATGTTTTGGACTTAGAGGTACCGAAGCCCATCCTAACAACTGCAAACTTGAGGAACTCGCTCAATTTGAATTGATGGCCTACGCTGGAAAAACTGGTCGTTGGCGATATGTACCATCATGTAGTGATGAACTGTTCACCGCCCTTAACTGTCCCACTCAATGGGCTAATCCGGATCGATCGCCCAGCCAAGTGTCAGATGATTTTACGAAAGCACTCAAATCATCTGGCTGTAATTTCACTCCTTACGCGCTACGCCATCACTACGCTTATCACACCTTGCTGGAAGGTTGGGATACTGCTTGGAGTGCAAAATGTATGGGACACTCGATTCAAATCCATCAGCAGGTCTACTGGCTATGTATCGATCTCGATTTGGGGAGAAAAATTAATCAAAAGCGAGCGATCTCATCTGGGCAATCATCAACCGATCGAATTCAGGAAAATTAACCAAGATTGCCCGACCCCGATCGTTTAAATCGATGGTGTAATGTTCTCCAACCCTAAAAGGAGTATCTGCGGGATAATCGATAGCCTGTTGAATTTTATCACGAACCATTTTGGCTCGGTACTTTCCCCCAGAATATTTTTCAACATCAGCGGGCGACATCCATATTCGATCAGGTGGATACTTGAGTAATTTAATCTCAGACTCAGCTTGCTCTACACGTTGCTGGACTGCTAGCAGTTGCAATTCTAGTTCGCGGATTTGCATCGTCATCTCAATCTCTCCCCCGATCGATTAATTCCACTTCTTCGGGTGGAAAAGTTCTCCACCCCAATGGAGGCTGGGGGTGAATATCCCAGAGGATTTGAATACCCTGAGAGTTGACATCTTCAACAGTGCCTATGTCACCCGCTCTACGCCTGTATTTATCTACGAGAGTGACTCGATCACCAATGTAGAATTCTGTTGGTACATCTACTTTCAGTACCTTAGAAAATGCGATTTTGCGAACGCCATTGGGAGTTTGGATGGTGAGGCTATCATTTTCGATTTTCAACACCTTGCAGCCGATACCAGCCGCCCCATAGACAATAGATCCAATTAGTAATTTAAAATTCATCTTCCGTTGCCTCCTGAATATTGTCCCAATTGACGATCGACGACTCGCCTTCGGCATTCAAGCTATTCTCATCGATAGAATCTGGTGGACAAGTGGACAAAACAGTTGAAACTACTTTCAGAGAAGCACTTGAGCCGTACACTGATAATGTGGACACTGTGGATAGATCTCCTTGTTTATCCTCTGAAACCTTTACTAAATCTTGATTCTTGTCTTCAAAACTAGTTGTGGACAAATCTTGATGCTGTTGGGTTAGATGGGTTGATTCATGTCTATGAAGACTGTTGGAATTCCCGTCGCATTTTGAATCTCCTAGTAGTTCCTCATAGATACTGATAGATTGAGCCAGTATTCGACTTCTCCCTTTGCTGGGTCCATCCGCAGACACCAAGCAAGTAATTCTGGAGAGTAGAGCAGCAAACCTCTCTCCAGTTGTTGGGCACATCTAGATATCAAAGCCTCGATCGTGACATCACTGACCCAGTAACGTTCTCTCACTGGTCGAGGTTCTTCTGATTGTTCCAGTAATGTAGGGTCTATCTCTGAAGGCTTTTTGTTTTTAACCTTCCTTTGGATCTTTTCCCATTCCTCAAGCTTCTGTTCGTAAAGTAGATTGTGACTATTGCCTAGATTCTTGATAGCTTTGAGTATCGGCGAATATGAATGACTTTTCCGGTACCTGATGGGCCATAGATTGCTAGCCAAAATATAGCCTTGGCAATGCGATCGGTATTTCCCAAACAGATTAAGTGGGTTTTGGGATGGAGCAGGCTTGCCAAGCCAGTAATCAAAGCCATTGCCATTAAACCCTGTGGAGTTGCTGTTGCTTTGCAATATTCAATTAAGGGTGAGGCGATCGAGCTTGGGAAGAGTTTTGATAGGGGAAAATCATTGTTATAGCAACGGCCAAGGCGATTAAGATGCTACGCTTAATACACTTTCAATTGCGTCTCGAAGACAATCAAATTGACTAATTTGCTTAGAGGATGTTTGAAAATACGGAGAGTATAAAATATTTAAGCAAGTCTCCGTAGCATAAGTCGGATCATAGCAATGTGGATGAAAGCCTCTGATGAAGCAGGTAAACGTTCGTAATCAACATTAAGACGACGACACCAGTGCAGCCAGCCGTAAGTCCGCTCAACAGTCCAACGTTTAGGCGAAAGAACAAAACCTTTACTCCCGTTAGGTCGTAAGACTACATCAACAATCCAATGACAGACATCCATTACCCAATGAAGAAAATCTGGACCAGAGAAGCCGCCATCAAACCAGATTCGGGTTAGTCGAGGAACACGATGACGTTCTTCATTCATCTTTGTAAGCAGTTGTTTCGCTCCATCTCGCTCTTGAACGTCAGCAGCAACTACTTTTACCATCAACAATAGTCCTAATGTATCTACCATCGTAAAACGCTTTCGCCCCTTGGTTGCTTGGTGCAACGCACGCTGAGGAAACCTCAGCGCGATTGCATCCGCTTTCTTTCCCGCATCATAGCCAACTGAATCGCTCACCATTACTGCGGTTGGAACTGTTTGTGAATCGATGCTAGCAACGCTGGGGCTAGGATTTCGGTCCTCTGCTACTCTCACCCATCCGACTAAATGGTCGTGAACTCGTTTCCAAGTGCCGTCTTTGCTCCATTTACTAAAGTAGTAGTAAACAGTTGACGAAGGTGGATACTCTTTTGGCATTAACCGCCAAGCACAACTACTCACCAAGACATATAAAATTCCCTGAATGACTGACATCATATTCACTGTGCGCGGTCTGCCTGTCTTGATCTCCGGCGGCAATAGTGCCGCTAACAACTCATACTGTTCTACAGTTAGTTCCGTAGTGTAGGCTGGAGTCATGGCTTCCTCGATGGCTGTCTAGATTTTGAATTTTATCCAGCCTAACAATTCGTGGAAGCTTTTTCTCCACTAGTGTTTGTTTATACTTTCCAAACATCCTCTTAGACTGTTGTAGATAGCAAGTGCTTAACCACAGTCTTGATCCGGCTAGTTGGTGTTGTTCCTAGCTTTGTCCCATCCTGCTGATGGAAACCTAACTCTATGAGTGATTGAGCTATATCGGCGTTACTAGTTGGGTTTTGGCTGATTGCATTAGCTACTTTATCTAATAGCACCGAATCCTTTACTAGCCGATGATAAAACGTTCGATTACTATCACTCACCCAATCTGGTTCATCTTCTGGCTTTTGTTTCTTTGGGCTAGAACTACGACGAGAGACAGTTGGAACGATACTTGCGGCGATTGGAGTTTTAATTGTAAGCCTGCTCACAGTGAGATCGCTTAGAGCTTTTTTTAGTTCTGTTATCTCAGCATAAATTGGCTGTAACGATTGTGCTATCTCAACTCTGATGTCATCCATGACAAATAGGTCGCTTTGTGTTTTGCTGGCAACCTGTGATTGGATCATATCGAGTATTGCACTTTCTGACAGTCTGTTATCTAGTGACGGACTATTGCTATTCTCTCTGATGAGGTCTAAGACTTCTTCTCTTGTGAGTGTTGTCTTTGCAACATTTCTGGAGCTAAACTCTAGCCCTAGTAGCTGATTCTTTAAGTACTGTACGATCCCAGTTCCTAGAGAAGGGAAGGCTTCGCCGTCCTTATTCTTGCGAGTAATATTGTTCTGAGTACAATACTCTTCTATTACTTTTTCTAGCTCTGGCGGAAGGTAGACCATTACGCCTTTATTCTCGGTAGCCATTGAATTAAATCTGTTACTAATACATTTCTAGTATTGTATCTTAGACAACGAATTAAGTACAGCACTGCTGGTAAAGTGATAGAATTAGTACAATATTTTAGTTTGCACCGTCTCAATAAATCTTCGCAGACACCAAATGAATCGCAAAATAATTCAGCAGTACACCGAAAAGCTCGGAGTTCCGCCCAGTAGCGAAAGCGATCGAGACCAAGTTCTATTAGATCTCCAGATGTTGGGGGTTGCAGCTCCTAGTTTTGGTGCGGCGCATACTCTCGATCTGTTGATTCATGGATCGGAGAAATCTGCGAATACGGCACAGACACTTCAGCTTCAGGAGGCGATTACCTCCGGTAGGCTTCGCCAACGAATCTCAGACACGGGCATTTATGGCGGATGAGGCGACTGCGGCGGCTGAGTTGCTCTATGGGCAGGTGGTGATTCTCAATGCCACATTCAATCGATACATGCAGTTTGCGACACTCTCAGTCAGTAGCCCAAACTTTGGCACCTTTTTCGATGCGGCGATAAAGGCGCAGGAGCAGGCGCGAAAGACGTTACAGACATTGCATGATATCAAAAACCCTAAGCCGAGGACGGTGTTTATCAAGAATGCGATCGCGCAACAGGTGAATCAACTGGTAACTAAGACTGAAGAATTACAGAAACAATTGGAGGCTCAACCCTATGCCAAGGTGGACTTTGGAAGCGCGGAAATTGCAGAGCGATCGCATGAAGTTATCGATCTACCAGCAGCGTCCGTGGGAACGATCAACGGGGCCAACAAGCGCGGTAGGAAAGGCAAAGGCAGCGCGGAACTCGCTTAAACATGGGTGTCGTTGGCAAAGCCTCTTCTAAGAAACTCAAGCCACAATTAGCTCAGGGACTAGATCGAAGCCCATTTTCTTCGCCCGTTGTTTAATATGTTTGAGCACCCGTTGTTGGTATTGTTGCTCATAAGCTTCGGCACCAGCATCCACAAAATC
>JANNDL010000209.1:0-5889 GCA_031387665.1 Chamaesiphon sp. OTE_75_metabat_95
TTTCGACTCCGCTCAACCATCGGTGGTTGAGCGGAGTCGAAACCAAAACCCTACTGGGCATAGTCTTTTTCGGGAATCACCTAACGAAAAGCAGCTAGCTGGAAAATCAAGTAAAACTCAGCCTGTTCAGGATTGATATCAGTATAGTTACTCTTGAGGCAGAAGTATCTACATAAGATCCCGATCTTGCCATACTAGGTTAAACTAAGTCTAGCTAAGTAAATATTCTAAAATGAAAGTAGTCAACATTCACGAAGCCAAAACCACCCTTTCCCAGCTTTTGGAATCAGTCATAGCTGGCGACGAGGTAATTATCAGCAAAGCAGGTAAACCGCTGGCGCGGCTGATTCCTTATCAGATTGAGAAGAAACCGCGCACGCCTGGTTACTGGAAAGGTCAAGTCAAAATGTCTGAAGACTTCGACGCTCCACTACCACCAGAGATTTTGGCTGGATTTATGGGCATGGATGATGAAACTACTGCTTGATACTCACATTCTACTGTGGTGGCTCATCCAAGATCCAAAACTCTCACCAACAGAGACTGCGATGATCACAGATCCAGATAACTTAGTATTTGTCAGTGCTGCTACGGCTTGGGAAATTGCTGTTAAAAAGATGATTGGTAAACTAGAAGCACCAGATGATTTGCCTGCTGCATTGGCTGCTAATAACTTTCTGGAATTACCAATTACCATCGATCATAGTCAAAAACTATATCAATTACCTTTGCATCATCACGATCCTTTTGATCGAATCATGGTAGCGCAAGCGATGTCAGAAAATTTAATTCTAATGACCAGAGATCCAAAGATTGCGCTCTATGAGATTAAAATTATCTAACCCGTAAAAGCTAGATTTGCCATTAATACTGTTATGACAATCTCACCCTTGCCAAAATTAACCTCCTTACCTCGCAATCTCCCACTTGACGGTGCTGTCAGGATGGAATTAGTCGAAGGTATCCCCATCTTTCGAGCAGCTAGTGATGTACAAACTCGAATTGAGGCTTTACTAATCAAGCAACAAGAATTCACTCTCGATCTAGCGGAAGAGGATGAACTTGACTGTTATGAAGAGATTGATGACTATCTCAGCTTTGTAAATCGGATGATAAGAAATATCTCAATTTCTCAGTCAGAATCAGTTGTCTAGGCATGTCTCGTAATAAAATTCCTGAGAGTATTCAACAGCAAGTTCGAGAAAGAGCTAATTACTTGTGTGAGTTTTGTCATGCTAACGAACAATGGCAATATGTTCGGTTTACGGTAGATCATGTGATGCCATTTTCTCTTGGTGGAAGCGATAAATTTGATAATCTCACACTTGCTTGCTTCCATTGCAATCGACGTAAGACTAATCGTTTAACTGCGATTGATCCACAATCTCAGACTGAAGTACCATTATTCAATCCTCGGCAAGACAGTTGGCAAGAACATTTTATCTGGTCTATGGATGGACTATCGATCGCGGGTATCTCTACAATTGGAAGAGCGACGGTTGCGGCATTAATCTTAAATCGAGACCGAGTTATTCCGATTCGTGGTGCGGATCGAGAAATTGGCCGACATCCGCCTATTGACGACCCAATTCAAGCTACCATTTGACATTTTTTCTAGTCCCTCAGTCTCTATACCCATGACATCCCCCTTCACCACTGCTGAAATCACTGCCCAAGGTATCAAGCCTAACGAGTATGAGGAAATAGTCCAAAGACTCGGCAGACACCCCAACAAAGCTGAACTAGGCATGTTTGGGGTGATGTGGTCGGAACACTGCTGCTACAAGAATTCTCGTCCGCTTCTGAGTCAATTTCCGACGACAGGTAAGCGTGTTCTGGTCGGACCAGGTGAGAATGCTGGGGTGATCGATTTGGGTGATGGATTGCAGCTTGCGTTTAAGATCGAATCTCACAATCACCCCTCGGCTGTCGAACCATTTCAGGGTGCAGCCACAGGCGTAGGCGGGATTCTGCGGGATATTTTTACGATGGGAGCGCGTCCGATTGCGATTCTCAATTCACTCCGATTTGGCGATCTCAAGGATGCCAAAACGCGGCGGTTATTTACAGGTGTTGTCGCAGGGATTTCCCACTACGGGAACTGTTTGATTGGGACTGAAACCTTTGTCTGGAGAGATACACAGGGAATTCACTTCGATACGATCGGTAATTTCGTCACCACCCATTTACCTGCTGGAGCAGACACATTAGAACTCGCACCTGGGATTGAAACATTGTCTGTAGATCCCAATACTAATCGGAGTAATTGGCAACCCGTCAGCCGGATTTTCAAGCGTCAAACGGACATGCTGGTGAGTATTCGCACGTCTCTGGGACGCACCCTCACAGTCACACCGGATCATCCGATGTTGCGGATTGAGGCTGAAAACAAAGTGCGGATTCGTTATGCCCAAACCTTGCGGGTGGGGGACGATTTGCCAATTATTCAGAAATTGCCAGAGGTTCAGGGACAAGCGCAGATCTTGGATTTGATTGAGGTAATCGATCTCGATCTCTATGGTGATAAAGATCTCTGTATCGCTCTTCCAGAGTCATGGCGACCTACAGACTTGATTCGCACCACCCTAGAATTATTTGAACCCTCAATTCAAAAACGCAATCACTACCTCAATACAAAGATCTTCCCACTCGATCGATTCCTCAGTCTCGAACAACTTTTGGGGCTAGAACAAGTCCTGAATTTCTCCCGCGCTGACCTCAAAATCGGTCAACATGGCAAGGATGATTGGATTCCGGCTTTGATTCAACCAAATGCGGCTTTTGCTCGTCTGCTGGGCTATTTTATCGCGGCTGGGACTGTCTCGCCGTCGGGTAATATTTATCGAATTTTCTTGAATTTCAGTCATCATGAAACCGCACAGGCGACAGATGCGATCGAAATTCTCCACAGTCTGGGCATTCCTGCTAATCCGCAACAGCGGACATCGGGGATGGCAGTTTGCGTCTCCTCCTGGCTACTCGGCTATCTATTTACCCAAGTATGGCAGTGTGGCAATGAATCCACCCACAAACGGATCCCTGATTTCGTCTGGAATTGGAACGCCAAGCTCCAGCAAGAATTGCTCAAAAGTTTGATTCGGAATAATCCGACGATCCCCAATCCTACTAGTGGCGCGGCTCAGGACAAAATTTTCTGTTCTACTTCTAGTCGTCAATTATTCAATCAAATCCTGCTGTTGCTCCAGAATCAAGGCATCAATCCTCAGATTCATCATCGTCCCGAATCGGTGGGACAGATCAAAGGGCGAGAATTTCACTACGCAGCCTTGTGGCAAATTGAGGTGCGCCGTGATTGGTTCAGAACTCTAGGATCGAATCAATCTCAACAAAATCGCCTCGAAGTTGGTGGTGCTACTCTCACAGCCAATGCAGCAGCAGTCAATGCGATGGGAACTGTCAAAATTCAGAGCATCGCTACCCACAATGTGGAAACTTGCGATGTCTACGATGTTGAGGTTGATAACACCCATTTATTTGTCACTAGCGGCGGAATTATCACCCACAACTGTGTCGGCGTTCCCACTGTTGGCGGCGAAGTTTATTTTGACCCCGCCTATTCTGGCAATCCCTTGGTAAATGCGATGGCGTTAGGCTTGATGGAAACCTCTACCATCGTCAAATCTGGCGCGTCAGGAATTGGTAATCCCGTCCTCTATGTCGGCTCAACTACCGGACGGGATGGCATGGGTGGAGCCAGTTTCGCCAGTGCCGAACTGACTGCCGAATCGATCGATAATCGCCCCGCTGTCCAAGTTGGCGATCCCTTCCTCGAAAAATCTCTAATCGAAGCCTGTCTCGAAGCCTTCAAAACAGGCGCAGTCGTCGCCGCCCAAGATATGGGAGCCGCTGGAATTACCTGTTCCTGTGCCGAAATGTCCGCCAAAGGTGGTGTCGGCGTAGAATTTGACCTCGATCTCGTCCCCGCCCGCGAACCTGGAATGGTGCCTTACGAGTACCTCTTATCGGAATCCCAAGAACGGATGTTATTTGTCGCCCACAAAGGACGGGAACAGGAACTAATCGACATTTTCGAGCGGTGGGGACTCCACGCCGTCGTCGCTGGCAAGGTAATCGAGGAGCCAATCGTGCGGATTCTGTGGCAAGGATCGATCGCCGCCGAAGTCCCCGCCACCGCTCTCGCAGACAACACCCCCATTTATCAGCGGGAATTGATGGCAGAAGCACCCGCTTACGCCCAAACAGCCTGGGCATGGACAGAGGATCAGTTACCCCCAGCCACCGCCCAAGGCATCGAAATTCAGGGCAAATCCCACAGTTGGAACGACGTACTCTTGACCCTATTGGATACACCATCGATCGCCTCCAAACGCTGGGTCTACCGTCAATACGACCACCAAGTCCAAAATAATACCGTCATGCTCCCAGGTGGTGGCGATGCCGCAGTGATCCGCATCCGCCCCTTAGAGCCGATTCAAGGTCGCCAATCGATCATTAATAACCCCAACCTTGGTGTAGCCGCCACCGTGGACTGCAACCCCCGTTACGTCTACCTCAACCCCTACGAAGGCGCGAAAATGGTCGTCGCCGAAGCCGCCCGTAATCTGAGCTGTGTCGGAGCCGAACCCGTTGCCGTAACTGACAATCTCAACTTCGGCAGCCCCGAAAAACCGATCGGCTACTGGCAACTCGCCAACGCTTGCAAGGGTCTATCCGAAGCCTGTAGCGCATTCGATACCCCCGTCACAGGCGGAAACGTTTCCCTCTATAACGAAACCTTCGATCCAGCCGGAAATCCTGTCCCCATTTATCCCACCCCAGTCGTTGGGATGATCGGCATCGTCGATGATATTACCAAAATCTGTGGTCAAGGTTGGCAAACTACAGGCGATCGAATCTACCTTATGGGTGTACCGACAACCCCAGGGTACCCACAAGGGGCACCCCTACAGGTGACTTTAGGTGCATCGGAGTATCTAGCGGTGCTTCACCAAACGATCGCCGGACAACCGCCAACAGTGAATTTTGACCTCGAACTCAAAGTTCAAGCCGCCTGTCGTCACGGGATTCGTCAAGGCTGGATTAACTCCGCTCATGACTCCTCCGAGGGCGGTTTAGCCGTCGCGCTGGCTGAGTGTTGTATCTCTGGCAATAAGGGAGCCTCGATTAGTATTGGTTCAATTGATAGTCGTTGGGATACGGTGTTATTTGGTGAAGGTGGCGCGAGAATTATTGTCTCGATCGATCCTAGTCATCAAGCTGAATTCGAGACTTATCTGAGCGCAAACGTTACTGATGCTTGGCAATATTTAGGTAATGTTGGTACTGCCGACGACCATTTTCAAGTAACTGCGGAGTCTAGATTAATCGATTTAGATGTCGCCGCAATTACCGAAACTTGGGCAACTGCGATCGAGCGTCGTTTAGATGTTTAGTGTGTTGATTGCCTAGAGCTAGTAGCCAGAAACCCGACTTTTTGGAAAAGTCGGGTTTCTTACCTCTCTAGCTATAAATATTCTAAAATTGAGATGTTCTTACTCATGTCTGTCACTAATACTAAATTATTTATTTTAATCTTTAACTGCTATGACAGAAACAAATGCATCTTCAGATCGGCTCGATCGATTAGAGCGGTTAATGGAACAGCAAATAATTAATATGGATCGGCAGTTAATTAGTAACGCCGATCTCACTCAACAGATCAAAGAAATTAGTGTCCAAATCAAGGCACAAGCAACATTTCACGACAGATTTGATCAAGAATTATCAACTAAGTAGGTAAGGACAATTAAATATAAAATAGTATTGTTAATACAAGACGTAAAATTATGCCAGCTCAGATACGGATTATCTTGACAGGAGAAGAAGATCGAACACTTAGAGAACTGCGCCAAGCTCAAACAGTCCCAC
>JANNDL010000212.1:0-16884 GCA_031387665.1 Chamaesiphon sp. OTE_75_metabat_95
TTGAGTTGATGCGTAGATCCGAATCCCCCAACCCCCTTGGAAAGCTTGCTCTGATCCGGATCTTAGTCCCCCTTTCCAAGGGGGATTTAGGGGGATTCAGATCTCGAAACGAAGCCCAGCGGACTTGTGTATACACGGTAGCCTTGGAGGAGGGGTGCCCGTCAGGGCAGCACATTTATAGTGCGGGTGGGTATATCCACGCATCCCACCCCAAATCAAGGCTGCAAAAAATCTAAATGATCGCCAGGAATGCGACTCAGCGCAGTTGGTGTACCGACTAGTTTCAACTCACCCCGATCGAGATATACCACTAAATCAGCCCGCAGCACCACACGGGGACGATGGCTGATCAGGATCGTAGTCTTGCCCTGACGGACTGCCAAAATCTGTTCCAGCACCCGCTGCTCAGTACTCGGATCGAGAGCACCTGTGGATTCATCCAGAATTAAGATCGGTGGAGCAGTGAGAATTGCCCGCGCTAGAGCCAACCGCTGGCGTTGTCCACCAGAAAGATTTGCCCCAAATTCACCCAAGATCGTCTGATATTTTTCCGGCAATTCGCTGATAAACTGATCTGCTCCAGCAATCTGGCACGCCCGCACAATTTGCTCGAAAGATACATCAGGATAGGATAGCCGAAAATTGTCAATGATCGATCGACTCCAAAATTGAGCATCTTGGGCAACTAATACTACCTGCTGGCGCAGGCATTCGAGGGATAGATCTTGCTGGTTGTAGATCCCGTAGCGGATATTGCCAGCGGGGAGTGGATATAGTCCCGAAATCAGCTTGGCAAGGGTACTTTTGCCACAGCCAGACTGTCCAATTAGGGCGATCACTTTACCGCCTGGAATCGTCAGATTAAAATCTTTGAGCAGATCCACCCGTCCAGTATGGTGAAAGTTGACTCGATCGCAAGTAATATCGGCATTGTCAGGAATCTCTGCCCACGGTTTGGAGATTTCGTGAGCTTCTTCAGGAGTAGCATCAAGCACCTCCGTCAAGCGTTGAATCACGATTTGGGCAGTAATAAATTCATTTACCAATCCAACAACACTACTGAGAAATCCCAAAAAGTTGCCACTTAGCCCATTAAATGAGATTAATTGACCGATACTCAGGGTTCGATCGATCACCAGATAACTGCCAAACCATAATAATCCCACCGTGGTGAAATTAGAAATCACCCCCGTCAGCGTCGAGCTATACAAGCCCAGTTTCATCGAACTCCAGCCCAAATTTGTCAGCCGTCCAAAATTTTGCTGATATTCATCCCAAACTTGGGGCGTAGCTTGAGTAGTTTTCAGCACCAGGGCACTCCGAAAAGTTTCTACCAGGAAGCCTTGATTTTCAGTGCCTCCAATAATCAATCGGCGGGTATTTTCCCTAATCGCGGGGATAAACAGCAGGTTAACTAGAGTGACAACAATAAACGCCAGCAGCGAAGCCAGCGTTAGCTCCCAACTATAAAACAACATCAACGCCAGAGATAGGATCGCTATAAAAAACTGACTGGGCAAACCCAGCACCACCTTCCCCACCAGGGAATTGACAGTCCTAATATCACCCAAACGGCTAACTACTTCCCCACTGCGGTGGGCATCGAAGTAAGTCAGAGGCAAACGTAACAGATTGAAACCATAGTCGAGCGTCAATCCCAATTGCAACCGCTGACCAAAATGTCCGACTAAATGGGACTGAATCAGACTAATGATACTCTTGAATAAGTTCATGGCAATTACCGCGATCGCTACCGTCGTCAATAGCTGCAAATCACCGCGCACCAACACATCATCCGTCAGCAACTGCATCATAATCGGCATCGCCAGAGCCAATAACCCGATCGCAATATTGATCAGCAGAGCTTGGAGCAAGATCCACCGATAGGGAAAAACTCGCCGCAGAAACCGTCCTAGTCCACCTAGTTTGTCACTAGACTGAACGTAAAATCGCTCCTCATTCGGCCGTAACTGAAGCATCAACCCATTCCAACCCTTGAGCAATTCCTCGTGGCTCAGGTGCCGAATTCCCCTCGCAGGATCGGCGATGATATACTTTTTGCCCTGCTGTCGGTGCAGCACCACCCAATGCTTACCTTCCCAGTGAATGATTCCTGGCAAGAGCACTGGATCTAATTTTTCAGTACTGGCTCTGATTGAACGGGCATGGAATCCCAATCCTTCTGCACCACGTTGCAGTCCGAGTAATGTGGTTCCTCTCGTACCAGTGCCTACAGCTTCTCTAGTTCTAGCGATCGTAAAATTCCGCCCATAATGCTTGGCAACAGTCGCCAAACATGCAGCACCACAGTCTTCTTCGCTCTGTTGTCTGACAATGGCATATTTCATGATTCGATCGATACCTGAAAATTCTTAGTTGTTATGTGGGGATATCGATCCAGCAAAAAAGGATCGGGATCTACGTCCCAATCCTTCACTACCCTGCCGATCTGGAGAGCGTTAATTACCACTCACTTCAAACAGCAATATTTCTCCAGTTAGGCGATGTAACCGAGATCGAGATCGTAAGGATTTCCAGCAGTCAAATTATTCGGCAAGAAGGCATAACTAACGCCACTATCTAAGTTGTAAGATTTGGCTTGAAAACCACTCCGAGTATCTTTGTCAAAAGTAATGATGCCATCACCCTGAGTCGTATATACCAATTCCTGACCTGCTTCGAGTCTCAACGAGTAACCATCTAAGTTGTATGAGATGGATGCATCAGTGGCGTTATAGATACTAAATACCTCAGCTCCACCACTAATAGTCTCAGCAGCTTGCTCGGTCAATTCTTCAACTGCACCAAAATCTGCCCACAAACCTTGATTACTTGACATAACTTTGCTCCTTGCTTAAATAAATGAAAGTTTCTATACCATTGCTCTGGTAACTATTTCTATGTAATCACAATACCCCGATCCTCGCTCTTTGACACCTCACAGTCGTTAGGTGTAATTCCTAATGATGGTGAGGTGCCAGAATAACGATCGATAATAAATTTTTCATCGATCGATGCATAAAATCTTACACCTTGCCCGAATAGTATTACAGTAGCGATCGACTAGATAAAATTCTCGCCAAACAAGATCGTGCTAGTTGTTTCTATCTACCGTGCATTATGACCGAACTTTTTGCCGAAGCGATTCCGAATTGGAAATTGACAGAACTGTATCGGGATATTGCTCAAATCAAAGGCACTCCACTAACCGAATGGGAAAAAACTTGCTTGCGGGGACTATTATGTCGCTGTAGCCCCAAAATGATCGCGGCTCAAACTTACTGGACAGTCGGCGCAGTTCGCACCGAATTATCTCGCAGGCTTTATCCATTTATCGCCGCCCTCACCAAGCAGGATCGAATTGTTTGGCACAAAATTGCTGACGATCTGGCGGGATTGGGTTACAAGAATTTGGAACAACTCAAAACCGATCTCGTCAAAGTTTCTCAGCCAATAGCCGATCGATCTAAACCGATCGCTATTTCCGATATTATTGCTACAGTAGGCAAATTAACCTTTGCGAGTTCTAATCTAGATACAGATGCTAGTGCAATTTATCTAGTCGAACAGGAGATCGATCGTGGTCACGAATATGCCAAAGCTGGTAATTATCTTAGTGCGCTAGAGTCTTATCATTTAGCTCTCACTCACTCAAATTCTGCCAACGTTAATATCCTAATTAGTATCGCTAGATGTTACGATCGGTTAAAGCAATATAGTGATTCCCTCGCTATTTGTTATTTCGCACTCAGTTTTACCAACGATCCTGCCGATCCCACTCCCAATCACTGCAAACTGTATAATTTCATCGGTGGTGTTTTTCATGAATTAGCCATTGCCAACCAAGATCCAGCTTACCTAAATACCGCATTAGACTATTACGATCGAGCCATTGCCAATAATCCTATCGATATCCTGCCGATCTGGAATCAAATCGATCTAATTCTCCACTTTGTCAAACGGGAACTATTTACTCGATCGACTGATCGAGCTTTATATCTCGATACGGCTACTCTAAAAATCACCTCTTTACTTGAAGTTGCCAGTCAGGGAGACTCTGGAGCTAGATATCATCAACAAATACTCACTGATATGCAATTAGCTTTCAAGGGATTAGATCCATTCTGGCAAGAACAATATCAAAAATTCCAGTTAATAGCTATCTCATCTTTAAGGTAGGGAGAATCAAAAATGTACAATCGATCGACCGCTAGTATATTTTGTGTATTATTATCATCGATATTAATTAAAATCGACATGTCGGTAACTGGGCAGCATGGATCCCAATTCAGCTATTTACCAAACTCAGCTCAATCGCCAATATTACTAGCCAGAGTAGTTCACGACTCTGATGATCGATCGCCATCGCCGCCCCAAGAGAATAAAACTTGAAATGGAACGTTTTTGCTTTCCCACTTGTAAATATCTGAACAAAGCTGTGTTTGTCGAAAGTAAGCTGTCTCATAAGCAAGCCTCAGAGATCGTTCAAGGCTATCTGGTTCAATATCACTAGATTTCATAGTGCCGATAGCTTTGCGTAAGCCCAGAGAGAGAATTTCAACTAAATCATGTCCACAGCAAACTTGCCAGCAGTCATGGTTGCCACTTTTAAGTGCTGCTATTTGCTGTTGAATTGTATCATTATCTAGTGATAAGGCTTGGGATTTATTCTTGACTTCTTTGATCAAGTTTATTTCATCAATCTGCAAGTTTTGTTCGTTAATGAATTTACTGTATTTAATCCCATTGAAAGTAAGGTTTAATTGATCGCGCTGAGAAATCCAACGTAGATAGCCAATTGATATTCCAGCTTCAACTAAAGCTGTTCTCACTTTCATACCAAATTTATTAATTTTATCCTCAGAGCCAAACTCCCTCAGTACTTTATCGAGTGCGGGTGAGTTAATGAGCATTGTTTCCAAATCGTGAGTATCTGTCAGCAGCAGATTAGGACTATTGTACGATAAAGATTCTAATCGATCGAAATCAGCATCGACAATACCTAAAACACCCAGAAAATTCGATTTCTCTAAAATATCCAGAACTGCAATTACTCTCTCTTTACTAGATGGCTTCCCAGAGATGACACTTATTTGGCAGATTAGTTTATCTACAAAGCATTCGTAGAAAAATTTGTCCGAACTACCTTCTACCAATAAAAAGACACCTGTAAATGTACTACGCCGCATCCTAATTTGATTGGCATCTGCATCTCCTGTTCGTAAATCTCTCACTTTTTCATTCCTTTCAGCTCAACTGTTAAATCCCAGCGATCTTGAATGATATCTGGTGAGTGAGTCGCCATGAGGATATCTAAGTCTGTAAGCTTGACAATATCTTGTAAATTTTTTAGAAACTGAACTTGCCAGCCCACATGCAGAGATAGTTCGGGTTCATCAATCAGGACAAGTGATTTAGGTTCGACTTTGAATAGGAGTTCGTAAAGTAAAACTAATTCATGCTGTTCGCCAGATGATAAATCTGTGGGTAAAAGAGTATCTGAATCAGAAATAGAGGATTGATAAAGAGTTTTAAAGACAAATCCTTTGTTTTTATCAAAATTCATCTCTTTATAAGAATAAGCAAATTTACTATTAATTATATTTCTTAACAGTTCAATTTTATTAGCTACTTCGTTAAAAACACTCAACTTTTTTTCTACATCATCAACATATACCGATAATATATTTTTAGTGCTTTCATCCATTTCTGGCGGCTGGACAGGAAAGCCTGTATTTTCAGTCTTATCTAATAATCCAACTTCGATTAATCTAGCGCGTATTTTTTCAAGTTGCTCTAATCTAGATCGAAGTTGCTCATCTGTTAAATTTGGTGAGGATTGTCTTTCAACTAATCTAGTGGGAAAGGTTCGATCGAGAGACTGAGACACCACTCCATACTCACTAAATTTATTTCGCATAGATTGTGCAATCTCATTAGAGTAAGTCGAGACTGTTGGCAACATTGAAGACGATTGAAATCCTACACCTGACTGTCTTTTGTATGTATAAGCATGTGTATCATTTAGCAACCTTTGTGATTCAATTAGCCGAACACGAATACTATTTTTTAATTCAATTAGCCAATCAGGTTCCTCTGTTTTTTTATCAAATAGACTAGTTTGATAATTACGTTGGGGCATTATCCTATTACCAAGACGGATTTTAGATACATTGTTGTCAGATAATGTCGATCTATAATTTCTGCCGTGAATATTTCTTTGTAGCATCGTAGCATATTCTTTGTCATCTGAATTTTTATCGTAGAAATTGAAGAGTATGTTTTCTATTTTTGTGCTTGGTACTGTAGTCTGACTTCTGGAGATTTTTATATAAGTATCATTGTCAAATAAAATATTGAAGTTTATAAATGGGATAGTCTGAAATACTGAGTAATTAGAATTGAAAAATCCGTTTAATAGACGTAGCATCGCTGTTTTACCAAAACCATTTGGGCCATGAACGATCGTGATCCGATCGTCCATATTTAATGGAATCACATGGTCGAAAATTCCGAATAAGCCAGTGACTGAAATTTGTTTGATTTGCATAATCGATTAAGCCCAAATTTTTATCGAAGCAGCAAAAGTATTAATTAACTTCCAATCGTTTGAGCATGGCGGCTCGTGCTCGATCGGCTAGACTATCATCTAGTGGTGCGAGATCGATCTCAGTTTGATACTTATCCTGGAGTGCAGTTTTGATCATCCAGTCGGCGATGAAGGGGTTCTTGGGGATGAGTGGTCCGTGGGAGTAGGTGGCGATCGCGTTACGATAGAATGCGCCCTCAGTGCCATCGGTAGCGTTATTCCCGAACCCTTTGATTACCGTTCCCAGGGCTTCAGCATTGGGGCCGAGATAAGTTCTACCACCGTGATTTTCAAACCCGACGATAATGGGTTTCTTGCCCCCTAGCAGCTCGGTTAGTTCAGCCGCGAGCCTTTTGGCGGTAATCTCGAATACGACGTTGCCAGTGCAGCGCGGGACATCAATCCCTGGATGTTTGCTCTCTAAATCAATGATGCCCATGCCTTCGATTCGTTCGCCCAGTCCTGGCTCATAAAATCTGCCCAACAATTGAGGAGAACCGCAGGTAAATACGCCTGGTGCGCCTGCGTCTAATTTAGCTTTGATCGCTTCGGCTTTGGCTCCAGCGAGATCGCGCATGACGATTTCTTGTTGGCGATCTTGGGCACCGCCGCCTGCCATTACATCGATTTGATGGATGCTATCAGGATGGGAATTGACATCAAATGGAATTACTTCGACATTGATGCCCCGCCATTGAGCGCGTTGTTGGATCGCAATTACGTTACCGCGATCGCCATAAGTACTCATTAATGTAGGATAGAGCCAGCCGATTTTTAGTTCTAAAGTTTGAGTCATGATTGTTTGGTAATGCTTGGTTTCTGTCGCCCTGGATGTTTATTTAGAGACGAGGGCAAAACCTCGTGTTTTACCAGCATCGGCATCAATTGTTTTAATTGCTTGCAATAAATCTACCGCTTTAACCCACACAGGCGGATATTTGTAGCGGGAAACATCCAAAATTAGGAAGCGATCGGTAAGTTGATTGTAAGCAGCAATGGGTGAAATATGACCGCCGCGCTCTTGTCCGACGGTTTTTCGCAAGTAGTTAACAATCGCAAAATTTCCGCGCTCGGAGAGATTTTGACGGAGAAGAGATCTAAATCGATCGAGATCTAGATCCGAACCATAGTAAACAGTGACTTTCGCGCCATGACTGGTCAATAAACCGCCCAGTTGGGCTAGGGTCATGCCACTTTTTGCAACTAGATCGGCCGAAATTACTTTTTTAGTCTCTTCTTTATTGAAGAAATTCTCTTGAGTAAATGCTCGAAAAGGTTTAGTCTGTGGTGATTCTGGTGCGGGTATTCCCAGTGCATTTAACACCATCACGCTACTAGCCACGCCACAATAAGCCTGATTAATTTGGGTGACAAATTGATTGCTCAATCGAAAATAATCTTGTCTGGCTTGACTATTGATTAAGAGTTGTTCGCCTTCACTCGAATCAAAAGGAATCAGTTGTGGTGATGCTGGCAGTGTCTGAGCGAATGTTAGATGATTATTTAGGGCAAGTGTAAATAATCCTAAGCCCCACAATACTTGATATTTCATTGGTTTTGATATTCCGATTTGTTAGTTGGTTCAGACTAAAGAATCTTCTTACCAGTCAGTATTTCACGCACATCCAACATCGCTGAATAGGTTGGAATGACATGTAAGATCTCATCGGTTGCTGTTAACAAAATTGCTGTGTCGATCGCTTCTTTGAGGTCTTCTTTAACAATAATTTCACAACCGCCATCTAGCCTAGTTTTGCTATATTCCAATCGCAATGCCATATCGTAGACTCGATCGCCACTGACGATAATTGTGCCGCCAGCATTGACAAATTTCTCAGTGTCTACATCCCAAATCCACGAAACATCGGTACCATCGGGAGTACGATCGTTGAGAATCATTAAACTTACAGAGCTACCACCAGTTTTGTTAACTTGGCTGACAGCGCGGATAGTTTCATTCATACTCGCCGGATTTTTAGTTAGCAAGATTCTAACTTTTTTACCATTGTAAAATATCTCTTCCGATCGACCAAAGGCGGCTTGGAAGTTGCTAATGGTATCGAGGATAACGGGTTTGCTAATCCCGATCGATTCCATTGTGGTCACAGCGGCGAGGGTATTATATTTGTTGTAGACACCGATTAATACCTGCGGCCATTCTCTACTATCGATCGAGAGTTTACTTTTGGTGAAGTCACATTTGGGACAATCAAAATCACCTTGGTGGGAGAGATAAACGCCTTTGTATTCGAGAGCAGTGCCACAACTGGGACAGTAAATTGAATCTACGGCGTGGGGAATTTCATCTAGATATAATTCTGGTTCACTCAGTCCAAAATATTTAACTTGTTTGGGTTTATCACCTTTGGCTAATTGCTGTCCCAAATGTGCCAGAGCCGGATCGTCACCATTGGTAACTAAAATTGTATCGCAATCTAACTCAGCGATTGCCTTACCCCAGCGATAGGTAATTGTATCAACTTCGCCATATCGATCGAGCTGATCGCGAAATAGATTTAGGGCAATTACATATTTAGGTTTAAGTTGGGGAATTACCAGTGGGATCACATTTTCATCTACTTCGAGAATCCCATAGTCGGCTTTGAGTTTACCAGTTAGACTTGTTTTCTCTAACAGGGTAGTAATCAAGCCATTGACGAGATTGGCTCCAGCTTCATTGTGAACTACTTTCCAGCCATCTCTTTCGAGGATATCGCGCAGTAATAGCGAGGTAGTCGTTTTGCCATTCGTGCCAGCGACGATGATTACGCCATATTTAATCTGTTGGGACAACATGGCTAGGATCTGCGGGTGCAGACGTTTACCGATGGTACCAGGCAGCACACTGGCGGCACCTAGCTTGAATGTCCGAATTGTCGCGGTAATTGTCTTGGCGGCAAATACGGCAATTCCCAACCTGACTCGATCTAATAAATTTATCTGCACCTTACACCCTAATTTCAGCGATGGACTAGTATCGGGGTGACTACACCACCTGAAGCTGCACATTATACCTCAGAATGCTCTTGGCTGACGAAGCATATTCGTAAAGTTTGAGGATGATTTTAGTCTGCCAGAAAGCCGATCGAGTGAAATCTATATTAATCTAGGGGTAGTGCAATCAGCATGTATTTTACCCCTGAACTCCTGATGAATTGGTGGCAACAACTGAAACGAAATGGATTGGCGCGAGTGGGCGCGATCGCGCTAGTCTTGATGTATCTGACAGTGATCGCGGCTGAGTTCATGGCTCCATACGATCCATATGTCTCACAGGATGATGGCTCACTCTTGCCACCAACGGCGATTCATTGGATTGATAATCAGGGTAAATTTATCGGTCCCCACGTCTATCCAACAACTCAGGGTCAGACTGATATTAACACAGGCGATCGACTGCTGAAAGTAGACAAGACCAAACCAGCCGCGATTAACTTCTTCGTCAGCGGTGATAGCTATAAGTTATTCTCGATTAGTATTCCGCTCTTTCCAAAATTTGATGGAACGATGAGCAAGAAGAGTAAAGATAAAGCTCCTCTAGTCAAAACTAAGGTTGACGCTGCTGAATTCACGATCTTCTCTGGGATTCCCTGCAACTGGCATCTATTCGGCACAGCGGGTAAAGCTAAAATCAATCTTCTTGGCACCGATGAACAAGGACGCGATCAGTTCAGTCGTCTTGTCTATGGGGGTAGAATCAGCCTATTCATCGGTCTAATTGGGGTTTTGATATCTTTTCCAATTGGGATGATTTTGGGCGGGATATCGGGCTATTTCGGCGGCTGGATCGATGCCACGATTATGCGAGTAGCTGAAGTATTAATGACACTACCTAGTTTGTATCTATTAGTAGCTCTAGCCTCAGTATTACCCGACAGGGTTAGCAGTTCGCAACGCTTTTTGTTGATTATTATAATCACTTCATTTATCAGTTGGGCGGGACTGGCACGAGTAATTCGCGGTCAAGTATTATCGATTAAGGAACGAGAATTTGTCCAAGCGGCGAGGGCAATGGGTGCGAAACCGCTGTATATTATCATCCGCCATGTGATTCCCCAAACGGCAACTTATTTGATTATTTCGGCAACGCTAGCGATTCCCAGCTTTATCGTTTCTGAGTCAGTATTGAGTCTCATTGGACTGGGAATTCAACCACCAGATCCATCGTGGGGCAATCTACTTTCGATCGCCACCAATACCTCAATTCTGATCTTCCAACCCTGGCTGATTTGGCCACCAGCATTACTAATTATTCTCACAGTTTTATCCTTCAATCTCCTCGGCGACGGACTGAGAGATGCTCTCGATCCGCGCAATTTACAACGATCTTCAACGAATATTTAGGCTACTAGTTAAAATCCCCTCCTCGGAGGGGTGCCCGTAGGGTGGGGTGGGTAAATCTCCGCTTTACCACTCATTTCTTCCGCGCGATCGTCAAGCCGTCCCCAATTGGAACTAGACTAATCTGAACTCGATCGTCATGATAGATCTGCTGATTGATTTTCTTAATCGCTTGAGTCCTTCTATCATTCTCCATTGCAGGATCAGCAACTCTGCCATACCACAACACATTATCAACCAAGATTAATCCACCCTGCCTAACCAACTGAAAACAGCGATCGTAATAAGCCCCATAGTTATTTTTATCGGCATCAATAAAGGCAAAATCGAACGTACCCGATTCACCATTAGCGATTAATCGATCGAGCGTTTCTAGTGCAGGTGCAATGTGTAGGCTAATCTTATTACTCACACTTGCTTCTTGCCAATATCTACACGCGATCGAGGTAAATTCATCACTCACATCACAGGCAATAATTTGCCCATCATCTGGTAAATTTAAAGCTACAACTAAAGAGCTATAGCCAGTAAAAACCCCTACTTCTAGACATTTTTTAGCACCAATTAATTGAATTAGTAATCCCATCAATTGCCCTTGCTCTGGGGAGATTTGCATATTAGCCAGTGGATGTTCTGCTGTCTCATCTCGAAGGCTTGCTAGTATCTCTGGTTCACGCACAGAGTTAGCCAGGAGATATTGATAGAGCGGATCGCTTAAACCAATGGATTGGTTAGACATGATATTAAATTTGATTTTTGAATTTTCTCTGTCCAGGTTTATTTGTCAGTAGTTCTGATTTTAATAACTTATCAACCTCAGGATCGTAGATTGCTAGCATCCAGTTTTGAGCTAGTTTAACCTGAACGATGTCTAAATTTCTAATCTTTCGCATATCAGTTTTATTTAGATTAGCACCACATAGATTTACCTGATATAAATCTGCCCCACTCAGATCTGCCTTGGTAAGATTAGCTTTACTCAAAGTTGCCCCTCGAAGATTTGCACCAATCAGGACTGCGCCTGTGAGATTAGTATTTCCCAGACTAGTATTAGTCAGAATTGCACCATCTAGAATTGCATCAGCTAAATTAGCTTTATTGAGATTAGCTTCATGCAAATTTGCCGAACTAAGATTAGTATTGCTCAGATCCGCTTGAATCAAATTTGCCCGTTCGAGTTGAACTTTAGTCAGATTAGCCCCACTCAGATTTGCATGACTCAGATTGGCTAAATTCAGACTAGCTTCACGTAAATCGGCTTTGATTAGAGCAGAATTACTTAATTTTACTCGATCGAGATTTGCCCCAACCAGATTAGCTTCAGTTAAATTTGATAGGCTCAGATCTAAATACTGACTAGTACTTTCTAGCTCAGTTTGGCGGCGATTAATTACGGTTAGTGCTGCTTGAGAATCAGTCCGAATTGTGGGTAATCCATCTAGATCTTGCCCTTTGACACTCTGCTTCCCCCGCACAAAAGAAGATAAGACTTCCATAATTGTCCAACCATCTCTAGGCGAGTCATTGGCAATCCGCTCCAGGGCATAAATTCCCCCAATTCTAATTGTCTCTTCTTTATTACCTAATTGCTCGATCGATCGCGTAAATCGCTCGGTAATTAGTCGATTTTCACCCTGAAAAAAGTTGAGAAATAAGATCGAACCACCAAAAATAGTCGCGCTGGTGCTGAGACTAGCAATAATCAATCGAATTAGCTCTAAGATAAAACTGCGCCGACTCAGCTTTTCTGCTAACTTTAGCTGATCGATCGCTGCTTGCCAATTAGCCTCAGGATTAATATTACCGCCGCCCTGGGCTTTCCACATCTCATAAGCCTTCGCCCGAATCACTTCCGGCGGAGTCGGATCTGGCACGACTAGGGATTGCAAAAATTTGACGATCGTGATCATGCCTAATATTCTACGCAGAAATGGTAGGATTCGATCGATCACCAACAAATTTCTATCGCCAGCACATTGATAAAGGGTAAGTAGTAATCCTACGTTTAAGCCATAGTCAGCTCGGAACTTATTCGATCGATTAGAATCAATCCAGCCAATCTATTCAATCAAAACTAATTCATCTGGTGCTAATGCCATTTCATCCAGAGTTTGCCAGCCTGGGTTCCATTGCTTGGGATCTTTGGTGGCTTGAGCATTGATCCAAAATCTGACAGTTGGATCGCAGGATGAGAGCATTTCAGCAAATACCCATTTGCCATCGTTCTTGCGGTTGACTACCTGAAAATGTCGCCACCCCCACATTGTCTGGGCGGATGTCCATTTTGAGCCGAGTAAATGGGGGAATTTCTGTTTCTTTGCCATGAGTGAAGTTGGGAGTTCGGAGATTAAATTTAACTATCCACTATTCACTATCCACCATCCACCAATTAACCATCTGATTGACTAATAATTTCTCGCAAGTGAATGATATCCTGACGCGGATCGACTAGTACTACTTGGACTTGGATCCGTTCGCCGATGTCTGCCCAGCGGGGGAACTTCATTGCTAGTTCGATCCCCAAATCTTCGATCATGATCAGGGCGAGGCTTTCATCTTCCCGCAGCCAGCGCAGGAAAATCGCGTCCCATTCCCGTTCGGTCGATCGATTAAAATACTCTAATGTCCAATAGCGATTAGTCTGCCGTTCGAGCATATTCGCTTCGTAGATATTTGTCCCCAAACCGAGCATGATTTCCTGCAAGCGTTCGACGGTGAAGGGGAGTTCGTCTCCGCGTAGATGGGCTTTAATTTGGAAGTGGGCGATTAAGTCAGTATAGCGACGAATCGGCGAGGTAACTTGAGAATAGGTGTTTAAACCCAATCCAGCGTGCCTGGAGGGTGAAGTTGACATTTCACTCTTGGGCATACAGCGACGGACGGCACAGGAGCGGGCAGGGCCGACTGGGATGAGGATTAGTTCTTCTTCGGGGGGGAGTTCTGGCTGGGGTTGTCCGCGATAGGGGAGGGGGAGATGATGATCCTGTCCGTATTTGGCTGCGACTTCGCCAGCGAGGATCATCATTTCAGCGACTAATTTGCGGGCGCGATTGTCTTCGATTAATTCGATCGATACTTCATCCCCATAAATCTTCACTGTCGATTCGGGCATGTTGATATTGATGGAACCTTGAGAGAGTCGCCACTGTGTCCGTAGCTTGGAGGCTTTGGCAATTGTCTCAATTTGATCTTCCCCAGGAATCCTCAACTGGAGCATTTCCTCTACGTCTTCATAGGTGAGGCGATAAGTCGGCTTGATCGTGCTCGCAGTTATCTCATATTCTTCCACTGCACCAGTTGAATCGAGAATTACCCCAAAACTGATGGCGCAACATTCATGCCCCTGACGGAGGCTCATGGGGCCAGTAGCCAGCTCCGGCGGAAACATCGGGATCATCCCTGTGGGGAGATAAATTGTGACCGATCTTTTCCGCGCTTCGAGGTCAAATCGATCTTCCGGCGATAGTAATCGGGTCGGATCGGCGATGTGAATCCACAGCTTGTGTCGTCCATCTGGCAATACTTCCAGGCTCAAGCCATCGTCGATTTCCTGGGTGCTTTCATCATCGATCGTGTATACTTTTTGATGAGTCAGATCTCGGCGGTGAGCTAGATCGAGATCGACAGGCGGATTAGTGAGTAGTTCATGCGCCACGGTTTGGATCTGGTTGGAGAAGTGGACAGGAGCTTGAGAACGTCGCAGATGGAGGTTTTCATGGATGCTCCACCAGCCCAAATCTACTAGCAACCCAAATACTGACGGCTGAGTTTGCGATAAATTTAGGGCTTTCAGATATTCTCCCAGTTTTGAAGGGGGAAGATCGGGATTGAGCACATATTTTTCCAGTACTTCTAGCCGTTGTTTGTCAGTCTCTAGCCACTCGACGGCTGTACCTGCTAGCTGCTGCTGAACTCGATCGATAAATCCCTGCTGTTCTTGTCCTTTTTGATCTCTGACTGTAGCCTGGTGCTGGAGTTCAGCGACTTGAGTGCGGCTGCGGGCTTCGTATTTGTCTTCTTTCTTGTTCTTGAAATAAATCTTGTCGCCTGAGAGCAGCACATGGGCAGCATAACAGAATACAGGCGTGCGATCGGAATACAATAAATCTGCCAGCATTGGCGGATCGACAAGATCACCATCTTCGACCAACATTTCCCAAGCTACTTCTAAGCTATCGGGATCGAGATTGGGCGTGACTTGATTCTGAAATTTTTCAATCTCGGCTGGCTGCTTGCAGCTCATCCCAGCCACTTCATAGGTAATATCTCGCGGATGAAGTGTGTGAGATTGGGTGCGACTATCGATCGCAATCCAATGCTTTTTTCCTTCTGGACGATCGGCAATGGCTAAACGGCGTTCTCCATTGTGCAAAAATTCAACTAGAGTTCCCTTCTCCACCCCGATTTCTTCCTTTGTAGCCGTTAATTGCTACATGTGATTTAGTTAAATTTAGTCTCTAGAGATCCGCAGGCGTTCTCTTCAATCTGGTATCAATGGCTAAGTGCTTTGGGTTTCATTCTTCAACCCAACCTACAGATCTAAAAATCTCGCTTTCAACTTTCCACTTTTAACTTTCAACTAATTGCAGGAGTTTGAAGACGTGAAGTTTGCTGGAAACATAAGCTACTAGCAACCCTCAGTCCTCATCCCTTGCTAGTTAGCCTTCGACATTGATAAATGGCATCAATGCGACTTGACGAGAGCGTTTGATCGAGAGTGTCATGTCTCGTTGCTGTTTGGAAGTCAATCCAGTGATTCTACGGGGTAAGATCTTGCCACGCTCGGTGACAAACTTACGAAGTAAATCTACATCTTTGTAATCGATCGGTTCGCCTGGTTTAATTGGTGATAACCGCTTGCGGAAGTAAGCCATTTGTTTAGTGGTTTAGTGGATAGTGGTTTAGCAAATCAAGATAGCAAATAGTAGTTACTATTTATTTGATCTCTTTGTGAGTCGTGTGACTGTTGCAGTAGCGACAGAATTTGCTCAACTCTAACCGAGCGGTGGTGTTCCGACGGTTTTTCATAGTTGTGTAGCGGGATACGCCAGCAGAGCGTTTCGCAGGGTTAGTGCGGCACTCTGTGCATTCCAATGTGATGATGATCCGAACGCCCTTTTTGGCTGCCATAATCTAATCCTTACAGACCCAACTTGGGAATAAAATAGACACAGTCTATAATTATCTCATGACTGTTACTCGATCGGCAACTGAGTTATCGATCGAATCTTAATTGTCGCTGGTGATACTTTGCTATTTTAGCCCCATGACTGACATTCAGACTACGTTATATCAACTCGAACATTTTGCCGATGAGTTAGTCACCGCCCAACTGACTCAGATTAGCTGGGTATCGATCGTGACAATTTTTGCAGCGGGATTGCTGACTAGTCTAACCCCTTGCACCCTGTCGATGTTGCCAATTACGATCGGGTATATCGGTGGCTACGAATCCAAAAGCCGCTGGGAAGCCGCGCTCCAATCGACATTTTTTTGCGGTGGTATTGCCACAACCCTGGCTGGACTGGGGATTTTTGCGGCTGTAGTTGGGAAAGTTTATGGTCAGATTGGTCTAGGGCTGCCGATTTTTGTCAGTATTATCGCCATTCTGATGGGATTGAATCTGCTCGAAGCATTACCATTTCAGCTTCCCGACTTCGGCGGGATGGACTGGATTCCCAAAGATTTACCCAATGGGGCGCGCTCTTATCTGCTCGGTGTCACCTTTGGGTTAGTCGCTTCGCCTTGCAGTACGCCAGTGTTGGCAACTCTGCTCGCGTGGGTGGCTAGTACTGGAAATATTGGACTAGGAGCAGGGTTTTTACTGGCATACACTGCGGGATATGTGGCACCATTGATATTAGCAGGTACATTTACAGCCTCGATTAAGAAGTTGCTAGAAGTGCGGAAATGGTCGGGCTGGATTACCCCTACTAGTGGTGTGTTATTGATTG
>JANNDL010000129.1:0-22145 GCA_031387665.1 Chamaesiphon sp. OTE_75_metabat_95
TTGCAATTAGGGCAATTAATTCCATCATTAATTAACTGTAACTTTATAATAATAGTGTCTAATGTGCTCGAATAGTCAGCAGCAACAACATTCGGTAGCTTCAATAAAGGATCTATACTAAAAGTCATATTAAAAAGGGGGTAAAATTCCGCTCTCGCTACATTTTACCCGATTTTCCCCATACTAGCGGGAGAGCCGTTTTATCCAGAACTCGCATCTGAAAGCAGAGAGCAACAGAATCTTGGCTGAGTCCGCCATTACCTTGCTCGATTGATAAGCAGATGGGTAAGGCGGCGCGACGTTGGTTAGTGGAGAGGGGAATAGTAATGGTTGTAGTTGAGAACTCGGAAACGAGGTCATTTTGGAAGATGATGACGGGGCGAATTCCTGCTTGTTCGGAACCTTGAGTGGGATTGAGATCGGCTAGCCAAATTTCACCCCATTTCAGCGGATTAGTCATGCTTTGTCTTCCCTGTCGAGCATTACGGCATAGTAATTCATGCCTGCTTCGGCGAGGGCACGATCTTCATCAGCAAACTCGGCAAACAGTGTGGCTAGTTGCGATCGATCTAGGGTGTCTCGACGATCGCGTTGATGCTGAAAGTTTAGAAAAGCAATAAAATCAGCCACCTGCCGAAGTTGGTTGTGGGTAAGTCGATCGATGTCTTGCTTGATGGCTTCAGTGCTTACAGGCATGGAACGAAAATCATTTGGTATCTCATCTATTATAGACAGCTTGACGATCGATCTCATATCGATCGAATCTAAACCCTATCGGTCTCAAGCTCGAAAGCACCATCCACAGTTGTTAAAGCCATTTATAAGTTATCAACAGATCGATCGAGATTAAAGCCGATCGATATCATACCGATCAAAAGATTTTTGATGAAGAGACATGCTCTTTATTATTACGTTTTGACAGGACTTTTTGTATATCCATTTGGACAGCGATCTCTGACTCGATCTAGTGTTTTATTATTAGGCAAGGGAGTAGCAGATCGATCGCTAGTACAGAGGAAAGAGGCTTGGATGTATTTTCCTGTATTGTCTTCAGTCAATGGTCGTATTTTATCGAATTTAGTAATTTTAATAAAGCCAAAATAAGTTTTGTATTTTTCTTGCTCTGACGATTCAGGCTGAACAACAACAATCGCGCTGTCTTCATAATATCTAACTTTTACATTAAACTCAGGAAAAAATCTACTTTCTTTTCTTGATATGCCATGGTATTTATCAGGAAAAACACCTCGATCGAGATAGATTAACTTTTGTTTGTGCAGAATCACTCCTATTTCATCTATGGTTTTAATTTTAATCAATTTTATTAAATCTCGATCCGATCGTTCATTATTAGATACTTCTACTACTTTCCAGTTGGAGGCACCGCCTAATCTACCTGAAGTATTCACCACTGGTAAATTTATGCGCGCTGTTCCGTCTGCACCTACTACAGCCGATTTACAGACGATGGTACTAGTTTCAAAAAAGCCTATTTTGTTCTTGTATATCAGCACTGCTCCATTAAAGCCGTTTTTTTCTGAATCTATTGGTTTAGCCCCAACAATTGCCAAATCATTAGATTGGATATCAATTTTGTACTGAAACATTGATGAACTAACGGTATCTCCACCGATCAGAGTGCCCATTGCAATTTCGTCAAAGGTTTTGGCAAACTTTTCATCGCTTGATGCTAGAACATTTTGTACCCTAATAGCAATTCTAACATTCAGCTCTGCTTCATTTTTTTTACTTTCAGGAGTCCATGTCAGAAAAATAAAAAGTTGTTATAGACCGAATAAAACTGGTGATACTGATATAGCCACCAATCCCAAATTGCAAAGCTTATCGAAAATATCTGACGATCGATATTTAGATTTGTGCGGATTACCCATGTACTACTCTGTTGCAAAAATTACTTTACTTATTATTCCCCTGGAATTCTGCCAAATAGATAAAAGCAGGAACAATTCATGATTTGTCCCTGCTTGAATGGTTACTCTGTTTAAATCACAGTTATCCTAAGATCTATGCTGTGTAAATTTCCTAACTCCCCCCAATGCGAGCAACATCGCGAGAATTCTCCTCAAACGCAGCATCGAGCGCATCATCACCACTCAACCCCGAAGCCAGCGCATTCTGGATCGCTTGCAACACCCGTTTATAATCACGCGGCATCACCTTCGAGTTCGAGGGTGACTCCTTGGGGGATAAATGCGCCGAAGCTTTGTCCGGCACTACCTTGGAAATTGAGATGGCAGACGCGCATCATAATACAGCCGAGGGTGACGAGGGGGGCGGTGGAGAAGCCGAATTCTTCGGCACCGAGGAGGGCTGCTATGGCGATGTCTCGTCCGGTTTTGAGTTGTCCGTCGGTTTCGACGACGATGCGGCTGCGGAGGTTATTCAGGACGAGGGTTTGATGGGTTTCGGTGAGTCCCAGTTCCCAGGGGTAGACTTTTTTACCTGGGAGTTGTTCGCCTTCACCTGGTTTGGCTCCCTGTGCCATTTTGATTTGGATTTCTTTGGCTTGGGACAGGTAGAGGCTGGTAACACCGAATCGTCCCGACGCGACTTGTTTGATGCCGCTATTTTTGGAGTCGATCGAGGTGTTAAAATGCTCCTGTCTCTCCTGTTAGATAAGCTCCACCAACGAGCATGAGTAAAAGCATCGACCATGACCAGTTATTCAAGCAACTATTAACGACTTTCTTTCTGGAGTTTCTAGAATTATTCACCCCAGAATTCTTTGCCGCGATTACCTCCGGTAGGCTTCGCCAACGATTCTCAGAGTCTAGAAATTCTGCCGCTAGAATACTTCACCGACATTGACGCTGGCGAACGAAAAGCGATGGATGTGATTATCAGAGTAAATCTTTTGGGTCGTCCCAATGCGCCAGCTAGCAGTCGGGTATCGGTGGTGGTTAACTGCGAACACCAATCCACTACTAAGGCTGATTTTAATCGACGGCTGTTTTTCTACTTCGCTCAATTACATCGGAAATATCTCCAGCCAGTTTACCCGATCGCGTTATTTTCCTTTGATGAGCCGTATCGATCGGAAAAAGATTCTTATCAGGTGCGAGTTCCAGGTTTGCAGGTGATGGATTTTAATTTCTTGACGATTCAACTCAATCGGCTGAATTGGAGAGACTTCTTGAAACGACCCAATCCAGTTGCGGCGGCGTTAATGGCAAAGATGGAGATCGCTCCAGCGGATCGCCCACGGGTGAAGGTTGAATGTTTGCGGATGATTGCCAAGCTCAAGTTGGACAAGGCGAGAACCTTCTTGCTATCGGGATTCATCGATAATTATCTGCGGCTCAATCCGATCGAAGAGCAGCAGTTTCGGGTTGAAGTTGATAAAATTAAATTACCTACTGAACGGGAGAATGTGATGGAACTTACTACTAGTTGGATGGAAGAGGGCATGATCAAAGGAGAACGAGGATTAGTGGTCAAACAACTAACTCGGAAACTCGGCAACCTATCGCCCGAACTCCTAGCGAAGGTAAGTAGCTTGAATTTGGAACGGGTCGAAGCCTTAGCAGAAGATTTGTTAGATTTTACCAGCGTGGGTGATTTAGAGCGGTGGTTGGCAGTGTGAGCCTAGGGGACGATCGACATGAAATCGATCGAAGTCAACATGCTACTTTAGCTAAACTCAGTTTCTATCGCTAAGTATAAATTTTTATGAAGTATAAAGAATTTAAAGAGCGATTAGAAAAATCTGCTGCCATAAAACTATTGCGAAGTCGTAACCCTGCTTTGACGCTAGCTTTTTTGTACGATCGATTCAAAGCGAATCAGCAAATTTCTGTTACTCAAATCGATCTAGAACAAAAACTAGATGAGTATCTTGATTTTTTAAGAGATTGTTATTCAGAAGAACAGGCACGAACGGCAAAAGATTATTTGAATGACTGGTGTGATTCTGGAATATTAAGAAAAATATTTGATCGCAATAACGAACTCATATTTACACTGACTCCAGAAGCTGAGAAAGCGATTCAATGGATTGAAGATCTTCAAAAGCCAGATGAATTTATTGGTACTGAGTCTCTTTTTTTACAAATCTTCGATCTACTGAAACAGATTTGCGAGCGCAGTACGACAGATGTGGAAACACGAATTGCACAGTTAGAAAAAGATCGAGATATAATTCAACAAGAAATCGATCGAATCAGAGAAACAGGGGAAGTTGAGAACTATAGTCAGACACAACTACAAGAAAGATTTGTAGATGCCAATCGATTAACTCGTCAATTGGTTTCAGATTTTGGAGAAATAGAACAAAATTTTCGGAACTTAGCACGGATAGTCAAACAGTCTCAACTAGACAAAGATAATCGAAAAGGAGCTATTCTCGGTCGAGTACTAGATGCTGATCGAGAACTCATGGAATCTGACCAGGGGCGTAGTTTTTATGCTTTTTGGAATTTCCTAATGTCAGATACTAAACGGCAGGAACTAAAGTCAATGATTCAAAATGTTTATCAACTGGAAGAACTGAAACCATTGATGGGGGAATATAGCTTACTGAGTCGAATCGAGCGAAGCTTGCTGAAGGCTGGTCGATATATTGACGATTCAAATCGACAATTGACTGAAAACTTACGTCAAATGTTAAGCGAGCGTAACCTGCAAGAAAATCGGCGAGTTGGCGAGCTAATTATTGATATTCAACGTTTGGCATTGCAACTTGTCGATACCGATCGAATTGAGTCTGATTTCTGGTCGTTGGAAGCAGATCATAATGTCAGATTGGTAATGGAGCGTCCGTTACATCCCTTAGAAATAGCAGAATCTCAAAATTTTTTGCACGATTTTTCCAATCTACAAAATACTATACCAGATGCAGAACTCGCCGAACTTTACCAACAGTTTTATGTAGATGAAGATTCATTGGTGCAGCAGATCGAGCGGATTTTAGAGCAACATTCAACGATCTCTTTAATAAACCTAATCGAACTTTACCCAGTGACTCAAGGATTGCCAGAGATCGTTGCTTATCTGACAATTGCCACCCAAGACGATCGCCACTCGGTAGATACCAGTATTATTGAATTAGTTACCATTCCTAGTTTGTCACCAGAGACAGATCTAAAGCTTAGGTTGCCACAAATCATCTTTCGTCGTTCCACGCCCTCATGAGCCAACCTCAGCCTTATCTTGCTTACGCACCAGTCATTCTCAAGCTGCTTCAAGGCGCAATCTATAGCGACGATCCCCACTGGGATCGGTTACAAAATTACTTGTCCCCCATCAAGAAGTATTTTGCCGATATTGGCTTGCAAGTCCAAAATTATGAGCCGGAAGGATTTGCTTATCTTAGCCAACCAGATCCTAATCCAGAAGACGAGTGTGAAGTCCTGCCCCGTCTGACAGTTCGCCGTCAATTAAGTTTTAAGGTAACGGTGCTATGCGTTTTACTAAGGGAGGAATTGCGACAATTCGATGCCAGTGATGCCACTGGGAAATTATTCTTGAGTATCGAAAAATTTTGGGAATTGTTACAACCTTACCTCTCAAATGGGAATAATGAGGAAAAGTTTCAGAAAGAGGTGGGCGAACTGGTGAACCAGGTAGTCAACCTTGGATTCCTCAAAAGTCCGACTGCGCAAGCGACAGATTATGAAGTCCGCCCGATCCTTAAAGCTAAAATCGATGCTGAAATGCTCGAACAGTTGAAGCAGAAGCTAGAAGTCCATGCAAATTCCCTTAACTCTCGAACAGAATGATGAAGCCTTGGCAGGCTTCCGCTTACAGCGATTTGAAATCTTCAATTGGGGCACATTTGGCGAACGCCCTTGGCCGATAGAATTGCAAGGGGAAACGGCTCTACTGACTGGGGTAAATGGTTCAGGGAAATCAACGCTGGTGGATGGGTTACTGACGCTACTGGTGCCAAGTAGACGGCGCAATTACAATCAAGCTTCTGGTGACTCTGGCAAAAAAGAACGGGATGAAAAAAGTTACGTCCAAGGTGCTTATGGGGCTACCAGTGATGAAGATTCTTATGCTCCTAAACCAAAAAAATTGCGTGACAAAGGATATTTAACAGTCTTAGTAGCACACTTTCGAGATAGTCTGCTCAGTCAAGACATAACAATTGCCGAAGTATTATGGATTGAAGACAATGCAGTGCGAAAGTTTTTTGTTATCGCTGATACCGAACTACAAATCGCCACTCATTTTACTCAATCTCCGCAGATTAGCGATCTAAGAAAGTATCTAAAGGCAAATAATGCGGAAATATTCGATGAGTTCAATAAATATAGCCAACAATTCCGCAAGCGCGTTGGTATGCGTTCTGAACAGGCATTAGATTTATTCAATCAAACTGTCAGTATTAAGGAAATTAATGGATTGAACGATTTCGTCCGCAGTCACATGTTGGAAAAAGTAGATGTTCAAGCCAAGATTGAAAATCTCCAAAAAAATTACGAAAATTTAACTGTTTGCTACACTAATATTCAAAATGCCCGTAAGCAGTTAGAGGTATTACAGCCCTTGTCAGTAGAAGCAGAAAAGCATCAACAACTAAAAAATGAAATTGCTAGTTTAATTCAGTTAGAATCTCTCGTTCATGCATTTTTTACCACCAAGAAACATAACCTATTAGTTAGAGAGTTGCAGCAGATCGATCGACAATTGACCGAAAAGCGACAAGAACGTACTCAAGTTGATAATCTTCTGGCAAGTCTACGCCAAGAGTCACAGCAATTAGCCATCTCGATCGGTCAAGATAGTGTCGGACAACGTTTACAGGAACTCGATCGTCAGATCGAACAATATCAAAAAGAAGTGGCGAGGAAGAAGTTGCAAGCGGCAGATTACGATCGCCTCGCACAAGGTTTACATCTTTCTCAATATAGCGACCGTTCTACTTTTTATGCTGAAATTGCTAAAGGCGAATCACTAAAGCAAGAAATTGAATCTAATCTACAATCTTTAGAAACTCAACGAGATGAATACAAACTAAGAAAAGGAGAGCTAAATAAGCAGAAAATAGAGCAAGATGATGAATTAAATTCTCTTCGCAGTCGCAAGAGTCAAATACCTAAAAAGAATTTAGTTATTAGAGATAATATTGCGACTGCTTTAAATCTCGATAGCTCTGAGCTTCCCTTTATTGGGGAGTTACTTCAAGTTCGCCCAGAGGAAAAGGAGTGGGAAGGTTCGATCGAGCGTCTACTTCAAAGCTTTGGATTATCAATACTAGTTGCCGAAAAGCACTATATTGATGTTAATGCCTATGTAAATCGAATTAACTTAGGAGGAAGATTAGTTTATTACCGGGTCAGTTCGACCTCATCTAGCCCAATGCAACGCCCCTTAGATCCGAAACAGATTCCACATAAACTAGCAATCAAGCAAGAAAATGAAATCTTTGCTCGATGGTTGCAAGCTCGGTTGAGAGATTTCGATTATATCTGTTGCGATACAATCGAGCAATTTCAACGGGAGACTCGTGCTATTACTCGTCAAGGGTTAGTCAAACATGGAGGCGAACGACATGATAAAAACGATCTGCATAGAATCGACGATCGCAGTAAGTATATTTTAGGTTGGGATAATACTGATAAAATAAAAGCATTAGAAGCTGAGTTAAATCGAATTAATACTCAAATTAGGGAAATCGATGAAAAGGTTACATTATTAGAACGCGAGCGTCAGCAGCAAGAACAAAAAAAATCATCGCTACGAGATTTTTTAAAATTTGCTGACTTCGCTGAAATTGATTGGCGGACACCGGAACTAGCGCGCATTCGCTTGGAACAAGAGCGAAAACAGTTAGAGACTAGTTCCGATCTCCTCAAGCAACTTGAAAGCCAGCTTAGAGAAACAAATAATAAGATCGATTTAGAAGATAAAAATCGAGATAGGTTAATTGGCGAAATTAGAATTCTTGAAAATCGGCAAACCAATTATCTGGGTCAAGAACAAAGCTGCACAAAAGAATTAGTGTCTACTGTGGAATCAGATTTGGAGGCATTCCAAAAAGAGATGTCTGCTAAACTGAGAAAGTATGAAATGACATTAATCACAATTGATCGAGACGAACAAGATTTAAGTAATAGATTTCAAGAGCAAATTCGTCAATTGGAAAAGCAAAAAAACGATTTGCAAAACTCACTTACTATAGGAATGCTCAACTTTAAGAGAGCATTCCATGAGACAACATCAGAATTGATGACATCACTGGATTATTTAGATGAATATCTTAATCTTAAATCTCAAATTGAACTTGACGATCTGCCTCAGCACGAACAACGATTCAGGCAACTGATGAATGATAAAGTCATTGCTGATATTTCGATGTTTAAAATAGATTTAGAAAATCAGGAAGAGCAAATCAAAGAATCGATTGATGAACTCAATCAATCTTTAATAAAAATTGATTATACAAATTCTACTTATATTAAGCTTTGCTACAAGTCAAACTTACATCATCGAATTAGAGAGTTTAAAGAAGATCTAAAATCTTGCTTAGGTGATGCTGGTCGTCAAGATTCAGAAAATCTGGAAGCGGTATTTAAAAATATTCAGACTCGGCTGATTGAAAAATTTCAATCTGATGAGAAATGGACTAATTTTGTAATCGATGTTCGTAACTGGTTAGAGTTTTCTGTAAGTGAATGTTATCGATCGGACAACGCACAAAAAGAATACCATACTGATTCTTCAGGAAAATCGGGCGGTCAAAAAGTCAAATTAGCATATACAATTTTAGCATCTGCGATCGCTTATCAATATGGATTGAATCAAGATAGTGCTAAATCTAAATCATTTAGATTTGTTGTAATTGATGAAATATTTAGCAAATTAGATGAAGGCAATGCTCGTTATGCAATGGAGCTTTTTAAAAATATGAATCTTCAACTATTGTTTATCACTCCAAGAGAGAAGATTAATATTGTAGAACCATATATCCGTAGCATTCATTTTGTTTCTAATATACCAGAAGGTAATTGTTCTCGTATTGCATCTATTCCGATCGAACAATATCGACACGATCGCAAACTTGTGATAGATTCAAATTATGATCGATCCCACTCTAATTAAGCAAAAGGCAGAGAGACTGTACCCTTCTTTTCTAAAATCGATTATTACAGGAGAGAAATTTTTTCCGATCCGATTTTCTGTGGGTTCCATCCCAAAAGATAATTTTATTACTTTACGAGATGCTGTACAGTTATTGATTGATAATTCTCGCAAAAAGCTAGGCTTTGGGTATACACTAGAATTAGCAACTATTAAACTTCAGAAGCTATCACAGCAATCAATCCCTATAAAAATTAGTATCGACACTGAAGAAGACTATCTAAAGTTACTCAAAAAGGAAAAAATAGTCTCACAATTTAGACTGGATGTAGAACTCATTAGAGCAAAAGTTCCTGAGTTAGAAGAATGGCTGCATAATAATCAGATGAAAGTGATTGATTGTAGCGATCGATGGAAAGATTTATTAAAAGTATGTCAATACTTCCAATCTAACCCTAAACCTAATCTTTACATTAGGGAATTACCAATTCAAGTTCATACAAAATTTATTGAAGATAATAAATCGATTATATCGAGTCTTCTAGAAAAAATACTACCGCTAGAATCAATCGTATTGACAGAAGACAGTAAATGCAAATTTGAGCAGAGATTTAATCTGAAATATCGCGAACATTTAGTTCGCATGAGACTACTAGACCCAACGCTAAAAAATACATATGGATTTCCTGCTCTAGATATCAGTATTCCTGTATCCGAGTTTGAGCAACTTAATTTGTCTGGCAATAGGTGTTTTATTACGGAAAATCAAATGAATTTCTTAACATTGCCATACCTAAAAAGAAGCTTTGTAATATTTGGTAGCGGCTATGGAGTTCTATCATTGAAAGAAACCGAGTGGTTATTATCTTGTCCAATTTTTTACTGGGGCGATTTAGACCTTGATGGATTCAAAATACTTTCTCTATTACGGACTTATTTTCCTCAAACAACATCTGTGATGATGAATCAAAAAACATTTGAAAGGTTTCAAGAGTTTTCTGTTGATATTAAGAATAAGTCAGAAATATTATCAAATTTAACTGCCGAAGAAGAAAGTATCTATGATTATCTTGTGCTTCACCAAAAACGTCTCGAACAAGAACGAATTACGAATACTTATGCCTGTCAAGTTCTCAAGCATTTAATGTAAATAATAATTCACCTCTCGATCGAGAACAATCATAGCCAAAAAGTCGTGTCAATTGTCGTTCCGAGAGCCTACGCCAACGCTGATGATAAATTTCTGGAGATATTCCATAGGCGGTAGGGGCGGGTTTAAGTCATCATATAGCCCACATTCCGCTAGTCCAAGCGATCGAAAAATAATTAAAACGAAGCCATAGGCTCGTAGAAGTTATATCCTAAATAGCCTGAGCTTATTGAAAATGCTCTCTCGATCGTCAAAAAGAGGCTAAATCGCTGGAATGTTTGATATGAAAGCATTGTGGATCTTATTATTTTTTGAGCGAACGCGCAAGCGCACTCCCAAGGGTGGTCGAACTAGCGGAATGTGGGATCTACACTTGCTAAAGTCATTTTTTCTAGTTCCATCACTATCGATTCGTTGGCATTAGCTTACTTTTGCTAGAGTGCGAACTGCTAAAATATCATCAGAGCGTAAGGTTTCGATCGCAGAAATAGGCACTGCAATCTCTGTCAAAGATTCACCAATCGCATTAAAAATTTCTAATACGCAGCCTTCTTCGCCATTACTTGGATGAGGGACGAAATCGACTAACGTTGCAATATCTCCGGCTCTGAGTCCATGTTCTGGTAAGTCACGAGTTAATGAGACTTCTTGATATAATTCGATTGTCATATTAAGACCCTTTACTAGGTTTAAGTGTCACGAATTGAAATTTGCCATCGATCTGTCTTTCTAGCCAAACGGTAATAACTGACAGGTTTGTACCATTTGCACCGATTAGATCTGCTTCCATTTGGTAAAAGGTACCATATTCGTTGATTTTCTCTTCAACGGCTTCTGTGGATAGTGCCTGTGTCTGAATGGCTAGTTTCAAGGCTTCTGCGTTTTCCTGTGTGAATCCAGCCTGTAGCTCAAAACTTCGATTTATCATTCCGTGGTTTTGGTACCAATAGATAGCCAGTGACTTTCGCATCTGGAATAATTAAATCTTCAGGAATCCTCACCGCTAAACCTCTTACACTGGCTATCTAACACAAATACAGTTTACCATCTCATTTTAACTTAATCGAACCATCCACGATCGAGTCATATCAGTAATCGATCGAAACTAAAGCCGTTCGCGTAGCGTCTCTGAAAAGAGAATCGATCTCAGATCGAAAGCACCATCCACAGTGGCTAAAATCATTGATAAGTTACCAACAGATCGATCAAACCTAAAACCGATCGATCTCAAGATCGAAACCACTGGCTAAGAAATCTAATCCTTTATTAAAGTGTATCCAGCAGGACAGTTTTCTAAATAGTATACATAGTGAGTTTTGCTCAAGCTAATTTTGGTGATATCTTCGTCTGTAGGAATCGGGATGTTTGGTATTTTACTTTCACAATAAGTGTAAACATGAGGCCAGTTTTGTATAGTTCCTGTCGCTGAAGACATGCGTAAAAAAGTTGTATTTGACAGCGAATCTTTAAATGGCTTAGGTTGAGCAGTCATGACTAATTGTTTACCATTAGCTCTAAAACTATACTTATATAAATCCTGCTTAACTCGAATAAAACTCCGATATCGTCTTGAGTTTTCAACGCTAAATTTTTCAATCTCAGCAAAATTAGTCATGAATTTATGATGTTGTTCATAATAACCTTCTTGCATCATTCGGATGGTGGTAAGATTATGTTTTGCTAAATTAAATCTACCTTTTTCTTCTAAATTTTTAGTGTATCCATTTGGACAATTATTGATGACTCGATCGAGGTCTCTATTTTTTGGTAAAGGAGTACCAGTTTGATTACTAGTGCAAAGGAAAGAGATCGGCTATTTCATCTTTAGCTTTGTTTTGAATCAACTCTGCTAATTCTCGATCGGATGGTTCTTCATTATCTTCCCGTAAAACTTTCCATTCAGCGGCACAGATTAATTTCCCTGAAGTACTAATGATTGGTGAATTCTTAGGATTTGTCCCATCTGCCCCCACAACAGCAGATTCACAAATAATGCTTCTCACAGCAAAAAAGCCTTTTCTGTTTTTATATCTTAAAGCTGCTCCATTAAAACCATTTTTCTCTTCATCCATTGGTTTAGCACCAATAATTGCTAAATCTTTAGATGGAATTGCAAGTTTATATTGAAATGTTTTTGAACTATCAACATCTCCACCTTGAAGAGTTCCAATCGAGAGTTCATTGAAAGTCTTCGCAAACGATCCATTCTCTAGTATGTAGCTGCCTTGAACTCTATTAGTTAGTGCTAAATTCTGCATGACTTCAGAATTCTTTCTCTTCGATTCTTCAGGAATGTATGTAACAAAAACAAAAAATTGTTGCAGAATAAATAAAACTGGCGATAGTAGTATTCCCGCCAATACCAACTTAACAAGTATCTCAGTAATAGGTGATGATTTCTGGTTGGATTCAGGCGGGATACCCATACACTACTCTGCTGTAAGAATTACTCTGCTTATTGTTCCCTGGGAATTCTGCCAAATAGATAAAAGCAGGAACAATTCATGAATTGTCCCTGCTTGAATGGTTACTCTGCTTAAATTACAGTCATTCTAAAATCTAGGCTGTGCAAATCTTCTAACTCCCCCCAATCCGCGCAACATCACGAGAATTCTCCTCAAACGCAGCATCGAGCGCATCATCACCACTCAACCCCGAAGCCAGCACATTCTGGATCGCTTGCAACACCCGTTTATAATCACGCGGCATCACCTTCACAAACTTCGACACCATCTCATCCCAGTTTGCCAGCACGGAGATCGCTTTCTGACTCTTGGTGTATTGGGCATGTTTGGTGATCGAACCCTTCAACTTACCAATCTCTTCAGGATCGGAAAGTGTTTCCAATCCCACCATCTGAGTATTACAGCGCGTCGGGAAATCGCCCTGCTCGTCAAGGATATAGGCAACACCACCACTCATCCCCGCCGCAAAATTGCGTCCGGTGGTGCCGAGGACGATTACTTGTCCGCCTGTCATGTATTCACAACCATGATCGCGGATCGATTCTACGATCGCACTGACACCAGAATTACGAACGCAGAAACGTTCGCCAGCCATACCGTTGATGTAGATTTCGCCGCTGGTGGCTCCGTAGAGGGTGACGTTGCCGACGATGACGTTTTCGGCGGCGATGAAGGTGGATTTGGGTGAGGGATAGAGGATGATTTTCCCGCCGCTGAGTCCTTTGCCGATGTAGTCGTTGGCATCACCTTCGAGTTCGAGGGTTACGCCTTGGGGGATGAATGCTCCGAAGCTTTGTCCGGCACTACCTTGGAATTTCAGATGAACGGTATCTTCAGGGAGTCCGTGCCAGTGGTTTTTGGTGATTTCGTTACCCAAGATGTTGCCTACTGCGCGGTTGACGTTGCAGATCGGTCGGGTGGCTTTGGTGGGTGTGCCATCAAGAATCGAGTCTTTGCACAGCTCTAATAAAGTAGTGATTACGACATCGGCGTGGGCTTTGGCTACCTTCAGCTAGCAGTTGAGTATCGGTAGTAATTAACTTGATTGCGAGGTTACTCAACGATGAAATGGCGCACGTCTCCTGATTCATGTGGGAGGTCTACTGCACATCATAAATTTCATAGAACTTGTGTACTATAATGAATGAGATTTATAAAATGTCCGTAAACCACAATGGTAGAGAATTCACACTCAAAATCTTGGTTTGACAAAAGAGCTGCGATCGAGAGACTTAGACGTTATTTATCAATTGGTAACTCGAAAGTACGAATAGCGACTGGTTACTTTAGTATCAGTGGCTGGAATTTGATTCGTCAAGCAATCGGCGATAAACAAGTAGATCTAATTGTGGGAATTCACGAGCCAGATAGAAAAGATATACGAGAAGTTAAACAAGTAATAATTCAAGATTTACTACAGGATTTATCAACAGGAAGAACAGAAAATCGTCGGCAAGTGGTGAAGGAGTTAATCCAAAAAATCAAAAGTGGTAATTTACAAGTAGTTGATGGACGTTCTTATCGCCATCATGCAAAACTTTATATCATAGACGATCGAATCGCTATAATTGGATCTGCGAATTTGTCTGCTTCTGGATTGCGAAACCAAGTAGAAGCTGGAATAGATATTTCAGACTCTAGTGAAATTGATTATTTAATTGAAAGATTCAATTACCATTTCGATCTAGCACGCAGCTTGACGAGGGAATTACTAGACACACTGGAGAAATGGTTGAATTATTCTGAGCCTTGGGATGCCTACTTGAAATTTTTATTAGCCTTTAAGGATTTAAATTTTAATAACAAGTACATGTCTCCAGCAACTTATCAGGTCGATATCATTTCTGAAACTTTAAGGAATATTCGACAGTATGGTGGCACGATGTTAGTTGCTTCTACAGGATTAGGCAAGACCGTTATTGCTACTCATGTTGCAATGCAGCTCAATGCCAAAAACGAAATAGAAAACGTACTTATACTATGCCCTAAAATAGTTAAAAAAGAATGGAGATTGGCGTTTCGCAAAGCTAGCATACAGTGCGAGTGCATTACCTACAATGCGTTAGATAAAGAGAATGCAGAACTAGACTTTAATCTTGAGGAGTTCATAAATATTTCAAACGATGTTAATGATAAATGGATGATTATTATTGATGAGAGCCATTTTTTTAGAAACAGTAAAGAAAAAACATCAGGATTCTCACGAAAATCATTTAATCGATTAACAGCGTTAGTTAATAATAGCGATTGTAAAGTTCTACTGTTGACTGGATCTCCTTACTCTAGAAGTATTGATAATCTTAACGACCAACTTTTATTATTACCTTGCACTAATGATGGCAATAGGCGGTGGCAAGCCAATAGTATACAAGAATATCTCAATTTATCTGTAGTTTGTCAATTGACAACTCCCTATGTAGCAAAAATGTATGGACAGAAAGAAGATAATAACATATTTATAGAATTTGGAAATGATAAAAAATATATTCCAAGTGTTACTCTTCATAAAATTTGTGTACCTTTGTTTTTGGAAAATGATATTATTTGCCTTCTGCAAAGTGATATTTTAACAACTATAGACGAGGCAGTCGCTCGCGACTCTATTAAAAGAGTGGTACAAACTGCTTGGGCTAGCTCTCCCGCTGCGATATCATATGCTTTGAGAAAAGCAATAGATACTCCAACAGGTAAAAACTCATATCATGTCAATTTTCTTAGATCTCAAGAAGATAGAAAAAAAGAGATATTGCCATTATTAGAAAGAATAAGTAACCTTAAATATTTAGACGATCCGAAACTATTAGTTCTGCTAGAAATCATTAAAAAAAGTCACTCAAGCAACGAAAAAGTCATCGTTTTTGTTGAACGCAGAGCAACTATTATTTATTTAGAGAATGCACTAAGTGAATTATTGCCGCAAGTTAAAGTATTCTCAACGATTAAGATTAAAGAAGATAAGTATGTGCATAAATCAGATAGATATATAGAAAAAGGTATTAAAGAATTTGCACCGATCGCTAATAGACAAACAAAAGCGTCGAGCGATAAATATGATTTGTTTTTATCTACTGATGCTTGTGGTGTTGGCATTAACTTACAAGATGCACCTGTAGTTATTAATTACGATCTAGCCTGGACACCAATAGAACCTATTCAAAGAGCGGGTAGAATTTTAAGACCTTGGATATTACCACGTATCATAAAACTATACACTTTTGTACCCATAACAGATAATGATAGCGTAAAAAAATTAGGTATCATCAAACGATGGGGTCATCTAAGCGATCGACATGCTGAGTCTAAAACTATTATCGATTTGCCAGTATTGCCTTTACAGGAAGAAGAAAGTATAAACAACTTATCGGATCTTGCTTCTGGTATAACGATTGAATCTGGGAGACTAAATATCGATCTTCTTGCTAGCGAACCAGTATCTACAGATTTGAGTCAACATGCTTCTGTATTGCATTGCAATCGTTCTTCTGCACGTCAGCTTCCCAACAGGATAGTCAGCTCAAAAGTCTATACTGGAGCAGATAACTTAATTTGTATATTATTCAAATGTCGAGGCGAGTATAAAATACTAGCTTATACCATAGATCGTAAACAGAAGGGTATAACTGACAAGATTAAAGACGAAATTAAAATTTCATTGAATTTAATATTGGATTACTTAAAATGCGAACGCGATACATTGAAAGCATTCGTAGCTGTTGAAAAAATTGAAACATTAGCGGACAAAGCGATAACGGATTGGTGCTTAAAGAATTCAGTAAATTACAATGATGAAATCAATATAGAATGCATTGTTTACTTAGTCTCTGAGAACAAGAAAGATGAGATTACCAATCTAGCAATTTAATCTTGAACAGTAAGCCAAAGTAGCTTTTATTGACAGCACAAGCAAACAAAAGGCATGTTAGTATTCTTTATACCCGATCGATCGAGTAGCTATTTTCACTATTGGAAATCACGATTTGATCGTTAGCCCAATTTAAAGTTAGAGATCGAATGTCAGAGATGTTAACCGATTCAATAGCTAGAATAGCAGGCTTAATGTATTTCTCGATAAATACGGAGATGACGCTGCCTGCTTGCTGTTCCATGTGTAGCCAAGCAGCTTCACCTTGATGAACTTCTCCGCCACAACGGAGAAAATTTTGAGATAGTTCTGTTAAACGGGTTGATGGAGTAGGATCGAGCACGAGTAGAATGGGACGGTAGCCAGCCGCCTGACTTTCGACGGGGAAAGATAATTCTTCTCCAAATCTACCTTGACCACTCGCGGCAATAGTGACACGCAATTTGAATTCATAAACTGTATTAGTGGCTGGAACAAGACAGTCTATTTGTCTCCCGTTAGCAGTTGGATTTCCTGCTGAATCTAATCTTTTAATCGGGGAGTTCTTCGCGCCCATCCCTTCTCCACCCAAACAGCTTGCCAGCACTGGCTCGAATAAATAACCTGTTTCTTGTGCAGACCTGTTATCAATATCATAAATCCATTTCCGCCAAACCATCCAGTTTGCCAAAAGTTCTACGTCGCAGCATCCATATTCTAATAAAACTCTCGGCCCAATCTGATCCATGTTGGGTAGAGGCTGTTGAGATAAAATACGTTTGTATTTGGATCTCCTTCGATGCAATGCTGAAAAATTCTCGATATAAAGTGAGAAGTCGTTATCCTTCTTAACGCACGAATCAAGGGCAGTCAGGATTTTATCTATACTCAAATCTGCAATATTTATCTCCTCAAACCAATTAATACCGATTTGGTAGTAATCAGAATTCGGCAGATCGATCGGTGTAATGCCTAACTCTCGATCCGACCAACCTAGATCGCTAATTGTCATACAAATCAGAGCATATACCTCGGAGTTAGAAATAATAACTTGAGCATCTCCTCCACCGTGCATTTTACATTTTGCAAATAAGTTCTTGATAAAAGCTGATGTCATAATTTAGCCAATAAGAGTCAGTTGCTTGCCATAATTTGATTCTAACAGTGCAGATAAGAGTTTCTCTGTCATTTTCAGGGCTGGACTCATGGCATCTGCTTTGGTGAGGGTGAAACCTAGTAACTTGCCTGACGCAGTGCTTTCTTGCTCAAATCCATAGTTATCCATAATATGTTTTGCAAATATATATGAGATCAGGGGCGGGATGGCATTGCCTATTTGCTGAATCTTTTGAGATGTGTTGCCTGAAAAGATAAAATCATCAGAAAAAGTCTGAATTCTAGCGGCTTCTCTGATTGTCAAAGGACGATTTTCATCAGGATGAATAAACTCTCTTGTTGATGCTCCAGTAATGGTTAAAGAAGGTTCATCAAAAAACAATCGTTTCAAGCCTGAAGGTGCGCCACCTCTATTTTCGCTGGGAGTCCCATCTATAACTCGCCTATTTGCACGTTTTTGAAAGGACTCATGCTGTAGATCGATCGGCAAATCTTTCATTGTCTGACCAGGTTTCAATGCCTCGATTCTTTGAAGTTGTAAATCGGTCATTTTCGGGAAAAAATGATCTACAATTTCATTTGCTGTACCTCGGAGATATTGTTCCCATGCAGTCTCGACGTGCGAGGTGTATTCAAGTTTCCCTTGACTATTATTAGATGGCGTTGGTAAACCCGCTAAAGTGTGCCGCAATGTTATATCTGAATGCCTAAAAATTCGGCCATGAATCTCTGTTGTGGGTTCTGGTAGTTTGAAGTCAATACCTAATCGATTGCCGATGATAATTACCCTTTTTCTTCTTTGGGGAACACCATATTCTTGAGCATAAATTTTCTCGACGCGGACTTGATAACCAAATTCCACAAAAGCTATGACCGCTTCATGTAGATATTTCCCTTTGTCAGCAGTCAATAATCCCTCGACGTTTTCCATCAGAAACCATTTCGGTTTGATGGTGTGGAGAGCATGAATGTATTGTCTGAGCAGCGAATTTCTGGGGTCGTCCCAAAACCGAAGACCTGCGGTAGAAAATCCTTGACATGGCGGGCCACCGATTAGCATATCCAGTTCGCCAACAAGTAACCCCAGATCGAGCAGGATTTGGCTGAAGTCTAGATTCCGTATATCCGATCGGATACAGGTAGTCGCTGGAAAATTAGCTTTGTAACTATCGATTGCTGCCTTATCGATGTCGGAAGCGAATAGAATCTCGTACCCAGCACGCTGAAAGCCTAATGAACAGCCGCCAGCTCCACAGAATAAACTAATTGCTGTATGACGCATCTAACACCAATTTTTGTTTTCTACAATCCTTCTTGAAGCACTATCTTATCTTGTTCTGTGGATGTAGGTATGTTGGTGAGAACAATCGATCGACTATAGTTTTACTTCAATCTTTTCCAGTCTAGTAGCGTTTGCGTTAAAATTGATGGATAGCCTTCGATCTTAATTTTCATCTATGGCAAACCCTTCTATTTCGTCTCCAGCCTCTCTCGAATTGCTGCTCGATGAAATTGAGGCGACTCCTAGAGAATATTGGACAGAGTTACTCGATACATTACGCCAGTTTCGACAGAATAGACCGCTAGCTAACTTACCTATTGTCAATATCGAGCAGGCACGGAAAAATCAAGCAGCGATCGATCTTTTGGATTCTTGGCTAGATGATGATGAAGATGCTGCCGAACATCAGCAGACCTGGGATTTCTTGAAAACTGCTCTTGATGAAGATCGTTTGTCAGATCGTCCGTTATTCTCATGAGTCGTCTGATTGTGTTAGATTCTGGGCCACTGGGAATGGTAACTAATCCCAAAGCTAAAGGTGTTCCGCTTGCTTGTCAACAATGGCTCAAGTCTCTTTTGCTACGAGGAGAAAGGGTGGCTATTCCTGAAATCGCCGATTATGAAGTGCGACGAGAATTGCTCAGAGCAGGATTGTTACGGAGCGTGCGTCGTCTTGATGATTTGAAGCAAACGCTGGAATATATCCCAATTCAGACGGATGCAATGCTTTTAGCCGCTAATCTTTGGGCTGAAGCTAGACAAACTGGACAACCTACCGCAGATCCCAAGGCATTGGATGGGGATGTGATTCTATCTGCTCAAGCACTTCTGCTCTGTGATGAGACAACCAATGCGATCGTTGCGACTACTAATGTTGCTCATCTGAGCCGATTTATTACTGCGTTTGATTGGCAGTCTATTAACTAACTTCGATCGAAAGCACCATCCACAGTCGCTAAAGTCATTTATACGTTACCAACAGATCGATCGAGACTAAACCCGATCGATCTCATATCGATCGAAAGCACCATCTACAGTAGCTAAAGTCATTTTTTCGACTTGAGACTGAGCAATTAGCAAGCGGTCAAAAGGATCGCGATGGTGAGCAGGTAGATTTGAAAGTGCGTAAATATGCTTTAAGTCAATCGACAGTAACTGAATAGAGTTTTCCTCGATCTGAATATTTACAACTGTTGCGAGATCGCCTTTCAAATCTAGTTTTCCTAAAGCTACTTTGATTTGGATTTCCCAAATACTTGCCAAACTCAGAAATAAGCTGTTTTGACGGTCGATAATTGACTCAGTGAATCTCGGTGATAAGCGTTCTGGTTCTGTCGCCATCCAGATGAAGATGTGAGTATCTAACAAAATTCTCATTCTTCGCCAATCCAGAATTCATCTGGTAGTGGTTCGTCAAAGTCGTCGCTCATTTTCATTGCGCCGCGATTTAGTCCCAAAGTTCTTGGAGGTAGTTCTGAAGGCTGATGATTCTCTGTGGTGGCTGATACGTCAAGAGAATGAATAAATGCTAGAACGCTCAGTTGCATTGGTTCGGGGATTTTCTCTAGTTCCCGAACGATCGATTCTATCGTACTCATGATGTGATGGGGCAGATTGAATATAATCCAATTTTACCATTCCCACATTTAAGCAACAAGGGTCGATTACCTGCGGTAGGCTTTGCAAACGAAATCATAAATTTTTTACTCTTCTAATTCCGTAAACAATTTGGACAAATCTCTGTAACCGCTAACCACTCGTAAAATTTCGATGTCGTCACCGATCGGTATGTAAAGAATCAAATATTTGTCTAAGGGGATTGTACGGATATTAGTCAAAATTTCGTCTCTTTTTCTGCCAAGTAGGGGAAAGTTAACGATTTTAGAGAATTTAGATTCTAGGTTGCTTAAAAAATTTTCTGACTGTTCTAGCCCAGATTGTTGAGCGATGTAGTCGGCAATCTCTTCGATGTCTTGAATTGCTGGTTTTGTGAGTCTAAATCGTTGGCGTAGCCTACCGTAGGTAATCGGTCATTAGCTCTATTTGCTGTAGCGAGATTTCAGATTCGATCGAATCTGCTCCATTGCGATGCTACCATCAACTACCTCGCCTCGTTGAGATGCTTCCCAGCCGATCGAGGCTGCTTGTTGCAGTTCGCCTAGTTTTCCTTGGTAAATATCTTCCTGCTTGTCTAAAAGTTCGATCGCGGTTCTAATCACTTCGATCGCGTTCTGATATTTGCCGCTAGTTAGTTGACGACTAACTATTAGTTCTAGTTCTGGCGGGAGAGTGACTTGCATAACACCTACTGTCGAAGATCGTTTGCCTGTCTCTATTATAAGTTAGCCAGAGGTCGATCGATACTAAAGCCGTTCGCGTAGCGTCTCTGAAAAGAGAATCGACCTCATATCAAAAGCACCATCCACAGTTGCTAAAGTCACTTATAACTTACCAACAGATCGATCAATACTAAAGCCGTTCGCGTAGCGTCTCTGAAAAGAGAATCGATCTCAAGCTCGAAAGCACCATCCACAGTTGCTAAAGTCATTTTTTCTAGTTCTATCACGATCGATTCGTCAGCGTAGCCTCTCCGTGGAGAATCGCGGAGCGTTTGCCTTGCAGGGTCGTACTCAATATGTGGTAAGGATGATTGAATACGATTCAATTTTACCGTTTCTACATTTAGGCAACAAGGATCGATCTTCACATTGTCGATCGACCAATCATAGATCGAGAGAATAAGCTAAAATTAAAATATCGATATTATTACCATTGGAGGTTTAAGGTGGTTAAAATTGATTCCCCTTCTTCAGATACTCCGAACAATATAGACCCATCTTTCTACTATCTCAATCCAGTAGATACTATTCTTCGCATTCACAGAAATATATCTTCTCCACTTGGATTTGTATACACAGGCCCTCGCGGTCGATTCGATCATCATGATGGTGTTTCAAAACGAGGAATTTATTATGCTGTACCTATAATTAGAGCGGATGATAAAGAGGCAATTTCTAGCTGTTTAATCCAGATCTTTTCATCTATAAGAGTGATAAAGGAAGATGATTTAAGTCGGTTTAATGTTGCGTGGGTCAAAGTAAATCGCCAACTTAAACTACTAGATCTGCGTTATTTGGGGGCTTTAAGAGCAGGTACATTTTCTGCAATTAGTGCTGTTACAGACATGAGCTTAACTCAAGAGTGGAGTCGATATTTTTATAGCAAAGAAGATTTGTATTCTAGAAT
>JANNDL010000214.1:0-7943 GCA_031387665.1 Chamaesiphon sp. OTE_75_metabat_95
AACTCTTTCAAATCTCAATTTGTGTGCCCCTAACCCCCAATTCTGGGGGAGCTAGCTTTTAGAAAGTCCCCCAGAATTGGGGGATTTAGGGGCAGGTAAGCTAGAAACGAAGCCCAGCGGACTTGTGTATACACGGTAGCCCGAATTGCTGGGGTAATCATCGTGTTTGTAGGCGTTTCAGTCATTGCTTATGCAAAGCGGTAATATCTTTAGCGTCATCTACGCCGTCTACAACGGGTGGTATTAGTCACGATCGATTGTCTCTCATAATCTTCTCATTTTTATGTTATGGTGACAAATAATGATATAATTATGAAAAGTTTAAATGGCAAATCAGTTGACTCCATCTTCAAGATCGAACGGCTTGCCGTCTGCGTCAGCAATCGCTCTAAAACGTTGGCAGACTGGCATAATTGGGCTATCGATCAGTATTTGCTTGACTGGTTGTAGCCTACCAACCTCAGCCCCGCAAAATCCAATAGCTAGCTCCGGCACCGCAGATTCTACCAAAACAGATAAAAAAGTGGTGCTTGCCACCTTCACAGTCCTAGCAGACATGGCGCGGAATGTGGCGGGCGATAAAATAATCATCGAATCGATTACCAAGCCAGGAGCGGAAATTCACGGCTATCAAGTGACACCGAGCGACTTGACGCGGGGACAAAAAGCCAATCTAATTTTAGAAAATGGTTTAAATCTCGAACGCTGGGCCGATCGATTCTACAATAGTTTGCCCAAAGTTCCACACATCACTCTGAGTGATGGATTTCAGCCCATCAGTATTTCCGAAGATAGCTATCAAGGCAAGCCCAATCCTCATGCTTGGATGTCACCGCAAAATGCGTTAATTTACGTCGAAAATATTCGTAAAGCATTTGGCAAACTCGATCCACAAAATGCGGCCGTCTATGATAGTAACGCAAAGGCATATAGTGAGCAAATTAGATCGATCGATCTCAAGCTCAAAACCGCAATTGCGGCTGTGCCACCAGACAAACGCTACATCGTCAGTTGTGAAGGTGCTTTTTCTTATATTGCCCGTGATTATGGATTGAAAGAAGTCTATCTGTGGGCAGTAAACGCCGAACAACAAGCCACCCCAAAACAAGTTGAAAAAGTAATCAATATTGTTAAAACAAATAAGATTCCCGCAGTATTTTGTGAAAGTACTGTCAGCAATAAAGCGCAGCTTCAAGTAGCAAAGGAATCGGGATCGAAGTTTGCTGGAGTATTTTATGTTGATTCATTATCTCCTGCCGATGGGCCTGCGTCAACCTATCTTAAGTTACTGGAATATAATGTCAACACCTTAATCAAGGGCTTACAAAATAAGTAGCTAAAACCATGAGTGAAATTAGTATCGATATTGAAGATGTCACCGTTGCCTATAATGGTAAAATTGCCTTGCAGAGTGCTTCATTACAACTTAAAGCGGGAACAATTTGTGGTTTAGTTGGCATGAATGGATCTGGGAAATCAACTTTATTCAAGGCAATTATGGGATTTGTCAAACCTACTAGTGGACGAGTCTTAATTAATAGATTGCCAATTCGTCAGGTTCAAAAAAAGAACTTAGTTGCCTATGTACCTCAATCTGAAGAAGTAGACTGGAATTTTCCAGTCAGTGTGCATGATGTGGTGATGATGGGACGCTATGGTTATATGAATATACTCCGAATCCCGAAAACTCACGATCGCAGTGTCGTTCAAACGAGTCTAGAGCGAGTAGAAATGTGGCAGCTTCAAGATCGCCAAATTGGTGAGCTATCAGGTGGACAGAAAAAACGCACCTTTTTCGCACGAGCATTAGCGCAAGAAAGCACAGTTTTACTATTAGATGAACCATTTGCTGGAGTAGATATCAAAACTGAGAAAATGATGATTAATCTTCTCATGGAGCTACGTCAGAAGGGATATACAATTCTGATTTCCACTCACGATCTAGCTTCGATCAAAACGTTTTGCGATCAAGTAGTATTAATCAACCGGACAATCCTAGCATATGGTAACACCGCTGACGTATTCACTGAAGAGAATCTATCGCGGACATTCGGTGGTTCAATCAACGATTTATCACTAGCAAAGAACTTACTAGCCCAAGAAGATCGCCAAAACTGATTATTTATTAATAGAACTAAGTTGTTTAACTCCTTCTTTAAATTAGTGGATGGTGAATGGTGCGTTATCCTGCGGAGTAACGCACCCTACTCCTCGTCACCCCGTCCCCAAGTCCCCCAGTCTTCCTCTCTTCCAACTCCCAACTTCTTATGGATATCATTCAGTGGTTTGTCGCACCTTTACAGCATGAATTCATGGTGAAGGCAATTTTAGTTAGTGCCTTAGTTGGAGTTGTCTGTTCTGCTCTTTCTTGCTACATGACTTTAAAAGGTTGGGCCTTAATGGGTGATGCTGTTTCTCATGCCGTGATGCCTGGGGTAGTAATTGCTTATATTCTAAATATTCCCCTAGCAATCGGCGCATTTGCATTTGGCGTAGGTTCGGTAATTGCGATCGGATTTGTGAAGGCACAAACTAGAATTAAAGAAGATACGGTGATTGGTCTGGTATTTACTGGTTTCTTTGCCTTAGGTTTAGTCTTAATTTCTAAAGTTAAAAGTGAGATCGATCTCACCCATATTCTATTTGGGAACGTGTTAGGTATTTCTAATGATGATATTATTCAAACTGTGATTATTAGCGTGATTACCCTCGCTACCCTGGCAGTGATGCGTAAGGACTTAATCTTATTTTGCTTTGACTCTACCCATGCTCGATCGATCGGTCTAAATACAACTTTCCTGTACTATACTTTACTCTCTTTATTATCCTTAACGGCGGTAGCTGGACTGCAAACTGTCGGGATTATTTTAGTTGTTGCTATGCTAGTGACTCCAGGTGCAACTGCATATTTATTAAGCGATGATTTCGACCATATGACGCTGATTGCGATGGCAAGTGGCGTGTTTTCCAGTGTGATTGGCACCTATGTCAGTTATCATATTGACGGCTCCACTGGTGGCTGTATTGTCGTTGTCCAAACCCTGTTATTTATAGTCGCGATGATCTTCGCGCCTAAGCATGGTTTATTAGCTCAATCTGCAAAAAAGTAGCATCAACTAATCTCGATCTAATCTCGATAGAATTGCTGAAGTCACGATCGAGCGGTAAAATATAGTTACAGACCTTTCTTGTTGGTACATACGATGGTTAATGTTGTTCCCCAACAGACTACTGCTACACCCGATAGCTGGAAACCGCCCTTACCACCTACGGATCTAATCTTTGACGATGGAGAATCCTTGGAAACCAATCAACATCGAGTAGCGATGAATGTGCTGATTCGCTCCTATCAGCAGTACCGTGCCGAGCAAACCGACTTTTATGTCGGTGGCAACATGTTCATCTATTACAGCAGCACCCAGGCTAAAAATCGGGACTTCCGAGGGCCAGACTTTTTTGTAGTATTAGATGTTGATGGTGAGCGGGAGCGGCTCGGCTGGGTAGTCTGGGAAGAAGAAGGACGCTATCCTGACATGATCGTCGAGCTGATGTCGCCGAGTACCGCCAATGTAGATCTGGGACTCAAAAAGGACTTATACGATCGAGTATTCAAAACTCAAGATTACTTTGTCTACAACCCCTTCGATCCTACATCACTACTTGGCTGGCATCGTAGCGACACCTATCGAACCATCGTTCCTGACGAACGTGGCTGGCTCTGGTGTGAGAAATTGGGGCTGTGGTTAGGAACTTGGTATGGGACAATCGATCGAGAAACACTAAGCTGGCTGCGGTTTTATGACTCAACTGGCGCACTAGTACTATTACCAGAGGAGGTAGCTCAACAACAAGCTGAGTCTGAATCTCAACGTGCTGAGTCTGAATCTCAACGTGCCGAAGCTCAACGCCTCAGAGCCGAACGATTAGCGGCTCGGTTACGGGAGCTAGGCGAAGATCCTGACTTACTCTAGAGAATAATGCCGATCGATCATTCGATCGGCATTATTCAACACCGATTCAGCGGAACGCACTACTTATACTGCCCCACCTTGGCTCAAACAGAAAACCAATAAGTTATTGACTTGGCAAGTTCAGGCTCGCTATCGTTGGCGGTAGCGGAGCGTTTGCCCGTGCCTACGGCAGGCAAACGCCAAGAGCAATAGCCGATCCTAGAGAAAATTGCCATTAGCTGAGATCGGAAGAGGGGATTTCACCCGAACGACTAGTCAAATTTTTGCTGTAAGCAATGACGGCAAATCCAGTGAGATACATAAATAAGCTATAAATAGCTGCTGGAATTGCCATTTCGGCATCTTTTAAGATTCCAGCGGTGATAGCGATTGCTAGCGTCCCATTTTGAATCCCGACTTCGATCGCGATACAAATTTGTTGGGCAATGTTGAGATTGAGCATTTTACTAATTGCATATCCGGCTGCCATGCCCAGGATATTTAGTAACACTACACCCATGCCAGCCTGCACGATAAAACCAGGTAATTTACTCCATTCTTTGGCAACCAGGAGGATGATAATTAATACTAAAAATCCCACTGCTAATTTATTAGTAACCTTCTCCAATCGTCGAGCAATTTCAGGTAATCGATACTGGATGTACATCCCTAAGGCGATCGGAATTACTGTAATTAAAAATATCTGTCCCATCGTCATCCCGATCGGTAAAGAGACGATTGCACTGGTACCGAGCAAAGAATTTACAGCCAGACTCGTAAATAGGGGAATTGTAAAGATCGTAATCATACTGCTAAACACCGTCAGCGTAACAGCCAGTGCCACATCCCCACCAGCCAAATAGGTAATCATATTTGATGATGGGCCGCACGGACACAGCGCGAGGACGATTAGTCCAACGGCGATTGCTGGTGGCATGGGGATAATTTTGACGATCGCTAACGCAATCATCGGTAAGATCACCAACTGACCGATTAATCCGATCGTCACAGCTTTTGGATATTTGAAAATCCGTAAAAAATCATCACTTTTGAGTGATAGTCCCAGCCCCAACATAATTATTGCCAAGGCACTCGGTAAAACTAGCGTCGTCAGAATACTGTCTTGCATGTATAGTCGTTTTATCTCAATAACTACATGACATTTTATATTTAATTATGTCGATCTACTTGCTTCACTGCTCAGATCGGGGCTGAGATGTCAACGAGCCTTGTTGACATAGATCGCAGCAGCCGCGCACAGTAATCTCATAGGCATGTGCGTGCAAACCGACTCGGAGTCGATCGAACTCTACTACAGGCAAAGCATCCCAGCCAATATCCTCGATCGATCCGCACTCCTGACAGTGGAAATGGTGGTGAGGTTCAACTTTGGCATCATATCTAGACACACCCGCTTCGAGCAACACTTCGCGGATCAATCCCGCCGTGCGGAGTGCTTGCAATGAGCTATAAATCGTCGCTTGGGAAGAAACGGGACAATATTGATTCAAATCCACCAAGAGCTGCTCGACCGTGGGATGATCGGTACGCGCAAGCAAATTGGCATACACGGCGAATCGCTGAGGAGTCACCCGCAAGCCTTTAGCTTTGAGTGTGGTGACGATCGCGTCTGTTGATGGCTGGGACATTGCGAAAAAACTAGTGACTATAAGTTAGTGGCTAGTATAAAGAGAGACTTGTGATACTCAATTATAGTGCCCTATTTCTGAGAACAACAAGCAAATTTTAGATATTCTTAATCTTGACTTTTTCCTAAATTAGAATTATTCTGAGATGTATAGATTTAATCTCATTAGTACCCAGTTATCAATTGGGCACTACCCGCTAAAAATAATTATTTATTAGGAGCAAATCATGGCTGCAATCGAACAAGTGCCTCATGTAGTATTCAAAACTCGCGTTCGCGATGAGTCCATTGGTGGTGAGAACCCCTTCAAGTGGCAAGACGTATCGACTAACGATATCTTCGCTGGCAAAAAAATAGTGATCTTCTCACTTCCTGGTGCATTCACTCCCACTTGCTCCTCCACTCACCTACCTGGTTATGAAGCAGCATACGCTGAGATGAAAGGACTGGGCATCGATGAAGTTTACTGCATGTCCGTAAACGATGCGTTCGTGATGTACCAATGGGGACTCAAGCTAGGTGCAAAGAACGTCAAGTTACTGCCTGATGGTAACGGCGAATTCAGCCGTAAAATGGGCATGTTAGTCGAGAAATCCAACCTCGGATTTGGGATGCGCTCTTGGCGGTATTCGATGGTAGTCAACGATGGCAAAGTCGAAAAAGTCTTTGCTGAAGCTGGCTATAGCGACAACTGCGAAACCGATCCGTTTGAAGTTTCTGATGCTGGCACGATGTTGGCTTATTTGAAGAGTTAGACTTGTGGGTGGCGGAGATCTACCCACCCCGCCACCAATCCAGCAAACCCCAAATCGCTATATCGAGAACCACAGGAAGAACAAACATGAGCTATGATTTTGACCTATTTGTGATTGGTGCTGGTTCTGGCGGGATTGCGACGGCACGGCGGGCGGCTGAATATGGAGCCAAAGTCGGCGTGGCGGAATACGACAGACTGGGTGGTACCTGTGTCAATCGTGGCTGTATTCCCAAAAAATTGATGGTGTATGCGTCCCACTTTCCTGAGCTGTTTACTGATGCCGAAGGGTATGGCTGGAGTGCAGTCAAAAGTCAGCTAGACTGGCCAAAGATGATGACAGCGGTGAATAGTGAAGTCACCCGTCTGAACGGCATTTATCAGCGGATGCTGGACAATTCTAAGGTAGAACTGTTGGCGGGACGTGGTAAGTTTATTGACCAGCATACGATTCAGGTAGGCGAACGAACCCTAACTGCGGATAAAATTTTGATTGCGGTTGGTGGTGTGCCTGTGCGTCCAGATATCCCAGGGATCGAACATGCGATCGTTTCGGATGATATCTTTGACTTGCAGGTTCAACCCAGGAAAATGGTGGTTCTAGGTGCGGGCTATATTGGCTGTGAGTTTGCTTGCATTATGAATGGTTTGGGAACAGAAGTGGTGCAAATCATTCGCCCAGAAACGATCCTGCGTGGGTTTGATAATGATTTACGTGCAGCGATTCAAACCGGAATGACCGAACATGGCGTGAAGATTATTAATAATGCCTGTGATTTGTCGATCGCTAAAACCGATACTGGAGTCAGTGTCACCGTCACGACCAAAGATGGCAAATCAACAATTCTTGCCGACGCGGTGAGTCTCGCAGCTCTAGGACGCAAGCCAAATACAGCAGACATGGGACTAGAAAATGTCGATGTCAAAACCCATCATGGCGCGATTTTAGTTGATGCTAACAGCCGGACAAATGTGGAGAATATCTACGCAGTTGGTGACTGTACGGATAATATTCAGCTTACACCTGTGGCGATTAATGAAGGTCGAGCATTTGCCGATACGATGTTTGGTAATAAGCCCCGTGTCATGAACTACGCCGATATTCCCACGGCGATCTTTACTACCCCTGAAGCCGCTACTGTCGGACTAACTGAAGAGGAAGCGCGAGAACTCCACGGCGATAATATCAAGATCTATCGCAGCAGCTTCCGCCCAATGTACTATGTCCTCCCAGCCAAGCAGGAAAAGACCTTGATGAAGCTAGTTGTAGATAGTACCACCGATCGAATCCTCGGTGCTCATATGGTTGGCGATCATGCGGCGGAAATCATTCAAGGTGTAGCAATTGCCGTGAAAATGGGCGCGACAAAAGCAGATTTTGATGCCACTGTGGGGATTCATCCTAGTTCGGCTGAGGAATTTGTGACGATGCGTTAATGAGAAGCGTAACCCCTAGAGGGCGGGCATACTTCGGCTACGCTCTGCGAAGGCAGACGCTATTGCTTACGCAAACACTCCGCTACCGCGAACAGTACGAGTGAGGCGGCGTTTTCATGCGGGGGTTCCCCCCGCATAAGAAAACGGCAAGACA
>JANNDL010000241.1:0-34097 GCA_031387665.1 Chamaesiphon sp. OTE_75_metabat_95
TCGATTAGCTTGAGGACGCTTACTGGCACCTGTTCCCACTCTTCTGGGGTAATTGCTGCTATTAGTTCGGGCACTGTTTTTTCCATCTGCCTTACGTTAACAGATTTTCTCTATTTTTGTTACCCCCCGTGAACTTCTACCGGCGGAAGTTTCCCCTTGCTTTTCCACCGCTCAATTCGGCTCCGCTTACTGAGCGAAGTCGAAGTGAACACCCACCCTATTTATGCCGCTCAGTACTAGCACTAGTCTTCTAGATTCGACCCAAACAAATCGACACCAACCTGCAATTGATTAGGAATAATTGGCCGACTCAACCAATGACTTTCAGACTGTAAAATCGTCGTCAAAAAATCAGCCCGCACATACTTGTATCGATCGATAGTCAGCTCCGGTGTCTCTACCTTGATATACAGTCCTTCCATCAACGAACTTTGATTAGTTTGTTGAATCGCTAGAACAGGGTTTAAACCCTGTTCTAGACAAAGTTCGCGCAATCTATCAATATGTCCATTTCTAATGAAATGGGACTGCTGGAGTAGATTTACAAGCTGTTTGTGAGACTGTAATTTCCCCTCAAATAGCACCTACCGTGTATACACATCTCTAGTTAGAAGCGAAAACCCTAGAAATCCCCCTAAATCCCCCTTCAAAAGGGGACTTTGACCGGATCTTAGCCCCCTTTTTAAGGGGGTTTGGGGGATTTAGATCTACGCATCAACTCAAACGGACTTGTGTATACACGGTAGCAAATAGCACGGGGACTGAAGCTATTGCCAACCCTGTTAATAGCTCTCTTCGTGCTTTCGTACTGAGGAATTTACCGCTGGATCGATGCTCATTCTGAGCCGCTTTGCGGTCGAGTAAATCGTATTCCAAGAAATAGTGCGACAGATTATCGTAAAATACAGTGTGCTTGGCATATAGCCACTCACCATAGAGGACATATCGATCGCCTAAAACATCCCACAGTGCAGCATAATGACTATGCGCCCACTGTTTAAATAAGTTAAAATGGCGTTCGCGGGGACCACCAGTTAAATAGTGTCCACGACTTTGCAACAGCAATTGCCCCTGTGCATCGAAGCTAATCGCCGCATTTGCGCCGTCTACTTTCTCTTCTATTACGACGTACTCATTGGCAATCAGGCTAAATGGTACGCTGTCTAAATCTTCATCCCCAGGCTGTTGGCGCGAACCCTCAATATGCGGCGTTCGCGGATATTTTTGCATCAGCATTTGACGTTCCCCTCTCAAGGCAACAATGTTAGTATTAATTAACGACTAAATGTGGAGAGGCGGAGGACTACATGGGAAACTCGCTGACAGACTTGGAGATATTATCAATTTAGGCGATGAATTATCAACTGTCAATCCTATCGAAACAAAGGATCGATCAGTCCACTGATTGATTTCTGAATCTTGCGTTTGCGTTCCCAATTCTTAAAGGCTCTTTCGTAAGCCAGTCCCTGACGTTGAAAAAAGAACTTCCAGGTATTTAGTCCAAAGCCGATACTCCAGATACTCAAGATCCACAAAGCCCAGGGAATAGCAAGTCCGCCTGCAAGCAACAGATTAAAAGATACCAGCACACCATTTACGACTAGATAAGTGCCAAGTTTTCCTTGAAACTTCGACTTCCGATGAATCTCAAATTCCTTGAACTTAGTAGCACTACTTTGCTGAGTCAGCCAGCTAGTCTCAGCCAGCTTGAGCGTATCTGGTGAGATCCGCATTTCATCAGCAATTTCTAGCAACTGAGCGTAGGACAATTCGGTATCCTGCTGAGGATACTGCGCCAAGGCGATATTCAGGATTTGCTGGACATCTTCCTGACTATAAGAACGAGTGAGGGGCTGTTCTGCTGAGTTCATATCCAATCGTCGAACTAATTACAACTAATAGGCTGGACAAATATCTACACTTATTATCGCATCTATAATTTAGTCGCGACAGAGATCGTTGGCGGTAGCCTTCCACACTTGACAGTAGTAATCTAACCGACAATTTTCCACCAGCCAAAACTCGGCCCAATCAATCGCACCATCAACCAGCCAAATACCAACAACCCAATCCCAATCCAGGCTCCTTTGGTACTAACTCGCACAAAGTCCGCCGACTGTGTTGTGGTTAATGGGAGCCAAGGGACGATTCTCGTTCCTTCAGGACTGTGGTTATTCTCTTTCCGTCGTTTTGCATCACCCATTACTATATTTTGACCCAAGTTTACTACTAATCAAAATCTAGATAATATGCACTACTGTTGTCAATCAGCCGCAACTAAATTTAATCCTGGTGATGGGGCGATAGTGGCTAGTTTTGGTGAAATAGTTGGTGCTACGATGGCTGTATTCGATCGCCAATCAGTCGATCGAGCATATAAACTAGAACTCTCACTCTCAGCAATCGTGGGCAATGCCGATCTCAGATGGCTAGCCACTGCCACCGCAGTGCTATCATAGGTTTGAGTTACTAGTTTCGGATATAGTCCGATCGCAATGATCGGAATTAAGAGACAAAATGCGATCGATAATTCACGGGGTTGGGCATCTAATAACCCGGCACCACTTGATTCGCTCTGCTGTCCATAAAAGACGCGGCGCAACATCGACAGCAAGTAAATCGGTGTGAGTAATAAGCCCACCGCCGACAAAAAGACAACCCCAGTTTTGAATCCGATGGAATAGATATCACTAGTCGTCAAACCCAAGAAGATCGTCAGTTCGCCCACAAAACCACTCATCCCTGGTAAAGCCAGAGAAGCCATCGATGCAAACGTAAACAACGCAAAGGTTGTCGGCATCGATTTTGCCATCCCGCCCATCTTATCCATTGACAAGGTATGTGTCCGCTCGTAAATCGTTCCCGCCAGGAAAAATAATGCTGCTGCAATCAAGCCATGTGAAATCATTTGCAGCATGGCACCATTGATTCCCAATGCCGTGAACGAAGAAATCCCAATCAGCACAAATCCCATGTGGGAAATCGACGAATAAGCCAGCCGCCGCTTGAGATTGTCCTGAGAAAAAGCAGCCAGAGCACCGTAGACAATATTTACCACACCCAATACCGCCAGCACAGGTGCAAAATACACATGGGCGTGGGGCAGCATCTCAGCATTCAACCGAATCAGCGCGTAACCACCCATCTTCAGCAATACTCCCGCCAAAATCATCGAACCAGGTGCGGGAGCCTCGCCGTGGGCATCTGGTAGCCAAGTATGAAACGGAAAAATCGGTAGCTTCACACCAAAGGCAATCAGGAAACCTGCATATGCTAACAACTCTAAACCGATCGGGTACTGCTTGAGACCCAACTCCGTAAAATCAAACGTCACTGTATCCCCATAAAACGCCAGTGCTAAGGCAGCCACGAGGATAAAGATTGATGCCAGGGCAGTATACAAAATAAACTTCGTCGCCGCGTAGAATCGTTGACCCCCACCCCAAATCGAAATAATCAAATAAACCGGAACTAGTTCCAATTCCCACAGCATGAAAAACATCAGTAAATCATGAGCCAGAAACACCGCAATCTGGGCACTGTACATCACCAGCATCAGCCCGTAAAACAATCGCGGTTTGATCTGGATATTCCACGCTGCAAAGGTGGCTAGGGTTGTCACAAACCCAGTCAATACAACCAATGGCATCGATAAACCATCTACGCCCACAGACCAATTTAGACCCAACTGCGGGATCCAACTATATCGTTCGACTAACTGTAAAGCTGGGTTCTGAACATCATACTGTGTCGCAAAAGTATAGATAATCAAACAAAATTCTAAAATTCCCGCTCCCAGTGCGTACAGCCGCACATTTTTACCATCAGTGTCAGGAAGTACGGGAATAGCTAGGGCAGCTATGAGCGGAAATGCAATAATCGCAGAGAGCCAGGGGAATTCAGGAGTCATGGGTAGGCGATAAGGATCGAATAGACTACTTTGCGGCTAGACAACGGTATCTAACGGCTATGAGTATAAATACTTATAGCTCAATGATATCTTCTGTTAAGAATGATGGCAATATGTAAACAGAAATTTACATATTTTAAAATCTCGATCTCATGATACCCATTTTGCTAGTCTAAAACTCGATTTTAATCAAGTAATAATGGACCACTCAAAACATCACTACTAAAGAATGTCGCTTAGATTACATTAGATTGACAGGACATCCTCGGTCGTTAGATTGACGATTTTGCCAAGGCAGCGGCTGTACCAACGAGGAATGCGCTATCGATCGCCACACACAAGCCGCTATGATGGAGTAATCTGAAAATTGCGATTTTAACTTGGAGATACTTTAGAAAAACATGGCTGAATTCATTACAGATGAAGCAGAATTTGATACACTTTTAGCTCAAGGCAAGGTATTAGTTGTAGACTGTACTGCGACATGGTGTGGCCCATGTAAATTAGTAGCACCACTGATCGACAGATTAGCTGTAGAGTATGGAGACCGCGCTCAAGTATTCAAACTAGATATCGATGTAAATAAAACATTTCCCAAGCGATTTGGGATCCGCAGTATTCCAGCAGTGATCTTTTTTAATGCAGGTGAAAAAGTCGAAATTATCGTTGGGGTCAAAGCCTATGAAGAGTTTAGTGCGGCGGTAGATAGATTAGTTGATAGTTGATCCTAAATGAGAAGCTTAACCCTCTTTTTCTTCCCTCTGCGCTCTCTGTCTTGATGTCCTAAACCGTCGGGGAACCCGACGAGCGGACATCGCTGCACCTCTGCGGTTAAATTTCATAGCTATTGTAGGGTGTGTTACCGCGTAGCGTAACGCACCAGCATCCGTTTTGCATACTCTGAACAATCTGGTATTGGCTGGCTGGGGGAATATAATAGAGATAGACCAGATTGCACCTCCTCGCTCAGGGCGGAAAGTTCCAGCCCTCGCGTCTCCCCATTGCTATGAATTCTGACGTTAAATTCCAAGATGCCTTTGATATCGTTGTTGTCGGTGCTGGACATGCAGGCTGTGAAGCCGCACTAGCAGCCGCAAGATTAGGCTGTCGCACCCTATTACTCACGCTTACCCTCGATAAAATCGGTTGGCAGCCTTGCAATCCGGCTGTCGGTGGCCCCGCCAAGTCCCAGCTCACCCATGAAATCGATGCCCTGGGCGGTGAAATTGGCAAAATGGCCGATCGCACCTATTTACAGAAGCGAGTCTTGAATGACACGAGAGGCCCTGCTGTGTGGGCATTACGCGCTCAGACTGACAAGCGCGAATATGCAGCAGTGATGAAGCATATTGTCGAGAATCAAGAAAATCTGACCATTCGGGAAGGGATGGTAACGGATTTGGTGTTGGATGCAAATCAGAAGGTGATTGGCGTTGAGACTTATTTTGGCGGGGCGTTTGAGTGTCAGGCGGTAATTTTGACGACGGGGACATTCCTGGGCGGGACGATTTGGGTAGGGAATAAATCGATGTCCGCTGGGCGGGCGGGGGAATTTGCAGCGACGGGATTAACGGAAACCTTACACCGCTTGGGGTTTGAAACTGGACGGCTGAAAACTGGTACGCCAGCGCGGGTGGATAAGCGATCGGTCGATTATAGTAAGATGGAACCACAGCCTGGGGACGAGCGGGTGCGCTGGTTTAGTTTCGATCCTGATGTGTGGGTGGAAAAGGAACAGATTCCCTGTCATCTGACGCGCACGACTTTGGCGACTCATCAATTGATTCGCGACAATCTCCATCTGTCTCCAGTATATGGTGGTTGGGTTGATTCCAAAGGGCCGCGTTATTGTCCGAGTATTGAGGATAAAATCGTCCGGTTTGCAGATAAGGAAAGTCACCAGATTTTTATCGAACCGGAAGGGCGAGATATTCCTGAGCTGTATATTCAGGGCTTTTCGACTGGACTTCCCGAAAGTCTCCAAGTAGAGATGCTCCGCACGCTGATTGGACTGGAAAACTGTGTGATGTTGCGTCCAGCTTATGCGGTGGATTATGACTATATCCCCGCGACTCAATGTTATCCCACCTTGATGACCAAAAAGATTGAGGGGCTATTTTGTGCGGGACAGGTAAATGGTACCACTGGCTACGAGGAAGCGGCGGGACAGGGGTTTGTGGCGGGGGTAAATGCAGCGAGATTTGTCAATCATCAGGAAATGATTGTCTTCCCCCGCGAGCAGAGTTATTTGGGCACACTAATCGACGATCTTTGTACCAAGGATTTGCGCGAACCTTACCGGATGTTGACCAGTCGATCGGAATATCGGTTATTATTGCGATCGGATAATGCTGACCAAAGACTTACTCCACTAGGAAGAGAAATCGGCTTGATTGATGACAGGCGTTGGGAGCTATTTACTAGCAAGCAAGTAAATATTGTAGCGGAGAAAGAACGCCTAGAAAAAACTAGAGTTCGAGAACTAGACGATACTGGCAAAGGCATCACGGCGACGACGGGGGAAGTAATCAAAGGTTCAGTTACTCTCGCTGAACTATTGCGTCGTCCTGGTGTTCACTATACCAGCTTAACTGAGTTTGATTTGGGTGATAGAGATCTCAAACTTGCCGAACAAGAAGGTGCCGAAATCGAGATTAAATATGCCGGATATCTCAATCGCCAGCAGCACCAAATCGATCAAGTCAGTAAACAGTCTAATCGGAAAATACCTGGAAATATTGATTATAGTTCGATCGAGACCCTCTCCAAAGAGTCCCGCGAAAAGTTAGCCAAAGTTCAACCCGCCACCATCGGACAAGCCACTCGCATCGGTGGGGTAAATCCTGCCGATATCAATGCGCTATTGATTTGGTTGGAAGTTCAAAATCGTAAAAAAACTGCTCAAACGGTTTAAATTTATGCTATTTTTCAAACTCCGAACAAGTATCCATGTCTAATCTTGTACCAGATAGTAGAGGTCAGATAAATTCAGCTCCTCAAAGTAACCTACAGATCCAGATATCACTATTGGAGGACTTTCTTTTCAAACAACAGACTGCCTTATTAAATATTACTGATACGGCAGAGATAAACAAATCATTGGAGACAATTACTAAAACTGCTGAAATTCTCAGAAGTCTACGCAAAGATTGGATAGAAGAGCAATTGACGATGGTGAATATAAAAGAAAAAGTTTATAATTCTGAAGCAAATATAACAGAAGCCAAATTCAGAAATACTTCTATTAAAACTAAACAGATTTTAGGAATTATGTCGATTCCACTCTTGCTTATTTTTGGCGGGTACTCTTATCTATACTTGCAGCAACCTTCATTAGGCATAACTCTATTTATCTTTGGACTCAGTGGTGGACTACTGACATTCTCAAAAGAAGATATCAAACTACTCATTCCACTACCCAAAAATTTTAACGACAGCCAAAAATAAATACAATATATTTAATCATGAAATATCCTTCTGAGCGAGTTAGCTCATCTGAATTCAGTAAACTAGTTGATATATCAGCTATTGTAAGCATTACCGCCATAATCTTGTTCACAATAGAAGCTGCTACTCACGATAAAATCAGTAGCGACATCCAACAAAGTTTATTCGCGATTTTAGTGATTCTAATCCTAGCAGCGATTAATATATTTGGCAATATCATCAATAAAGATTATATCCGTGACAATCAGATAGCTGAATCCATTATTAATGTATACGGTGGTGACTATCAACAGAATAGTCAAAATACCTTCGAGTTGCAAACACCCTCTAATTATTTCGATGTACTAAAAACTATTGAACAAATACCTGTAGATATCGATCAATCTAATCCAGGTGTACAAGATGTGATGCTCGAATTGCAGTCTTACATTCTCACAGAGCCAAATTTATCTGTAGAAAAAAGACAAATTGCAATGGGGAAAATTCAGGAAATTGCAGTAGAAGCAATTGAGCATCCAGATAATTTAGCACTGAAAAAATTTGTAAAAGTGATGCGAAAAAAAGAAGGTAATCAGAAGTTGAGATCGACACTAATTAAATGTTTAATTACCATCACAGATGAATCTATATTCACCTTAGTTTCAAGAGTAATAGATCTGTGGGAAAAAGAAACGGGCTAATTGAAATATGACTAGTAAAGTGATTCTAAATCATGGTTCATCATTTAATCATCCACAATCAAAGTTCAGATATTTTCCGCTGGGTTTTGACAAATGATTGGCAACCATGAAGCACAGGGATATCGATCTTCCAGTCCCTGCAATTGTTCCCGCGCTTGGCGGACAGATCGAGTTAAAGGTAAACCACTGGCGAATGCAGTGAGAAAGTATTTCAAGAATTGCTGGGCGACGAAATCAGGTACGGGTTCGCGCATCACAATTGCTTGGGGTAATTGCATTGAGATCAGTTCTGTAGCCAAACCCAAGCTGTCACAGGAGTTGATAATTACTAATTTTAAGCCATGTTCGATCGATTGTTTGAGCGCGTATTTGAGTTCGGCAATTGTCAATCTATCGGTAGGATTGATTTTGATATGTCCATTTTTCAGGTCGGGATTGCTAGCACTATGTCCAGCAAAAAATATGATATCCCAATGTTTTGACCACAGTTTATCATTCAAGATTTGACGAGTGGGTTCTGCGAGAAATTCTACATTCGCATTAGGTAATTTGGATAATAATTCTCGATCTGTTTCTAGATCTATACCTTGACTATCACCAAAAATTGCCAGTATTTCTAATCGTGCTTGAATTAGTTGTGGCTTGGGAATAGATCTGTATGTGCTGCTGGCGATTGTGATTTCTGCTTGAGTAAATCGATCGAATATATTCCATAACTGAAATGGTAGTCTCCGCAGCTCTAATTCGTCAGTTTGAATTGATATTTGGATTAGCTGAGATGGCTGCAATTCTTGGAAAATCAGCTCTTTAATTGGTTTGAAATCTTTGCTGTCCAACCACTGATTTAACTTTTCTCTAAGATTTTCGGCAGCTATTTGGCATTCATTAATATAGTCTTTGGGTTGAATAATTTCAAAAATAGGCTCTTTCAAATTAGTCATTTGACTATTGGGGATATCAAGTCTGCTGCTACCAATGTATTGAACATAGGTGTTTTTCCAATCTTGATAAGCCGCGATTACAGCACTTTCATCATCTAGTTTACCTACTGCTACGGCGCGAGGCGGCAAGCCTCGATCGCCAATTTCGATCATCGCAGCTAAATTATGGTTGATATCTCTTGTGCCCAATTTTAGCGTCACTAATTGTTCCAGTTTAGAAACACTAGCCACCGGATTAACTAAAGATTGTAAAATCGTTTGTAAGTTATTTTGTTGTTCTCGATAAATAGCTAATTCGCGGTCGCGTCCAGACAATTCAGCTTGATATCTGTCTTCGACTGTTTGTAATAATAACTGATAAGATCGATCGAAGTCTTGATGCAGTTGCGATTTATCTAGCGTTGGAGGTACTTCAACTTTCACCACAATTGCTCCAGCACCTTTGTGTTCAATACTGCAAATAGATAGCGGTGTGCCATCATTTTCGATCTGAATTTGCTGCCAAGCACTGCTAAAAGATGTCCAATCGATGCCGTGATGAAAAATTAGATCGACAGTATTCCTAATTTCTTGAAATAGCTGGGCAAAATCACCAACGTCAAAAATACCACTGGCTGGGCACCGATCTAAATTTGGCGATTTTAGATAGACATAATCACAGTTAATATCGGATAGATTCGTAGTCCGATCGATTGACCAATCAGCAATACAAGCTCCTGTCAGACTTGCAAATTGGAAATTGGTGTTGGCGGCAAGGATTCGAGTCAGGTTAGCTCCAGAGAGCTTACAACCGCTGAGATTTGCATCACCAAGGTTTGCACCTGTAAAATCGATACCAGTTAGATCTGATTCAGCCAGATAAGCACCTTGCAAATTGCAATCTAAATAGATCAGATTATTAGCCTGATGAGTCACTAACAAACTGCGAACTAGGGGATTAGTTAAAATTGTCCGATCGAATTTAGCCAAATTTAGGTGCAGCACACCATGTAGATTAGTCCGGGTTAGGTTTGCTGCCGTTAAATTAGTATTAGTAAGTAGAGCATATTCTAGGTTAGCATCCGTCAAATTTGCTCGATCGAAACAAGTACCAAAAAAGGTAGCTATATAAATACTGGTTGCACGAATAGATTGATTTCTGGCATCTTCTAATCTAGCACGGCGACCAACTGTCACCCCAACAAACAGAATTGCGATCGATACCAGTGTAGATCCAACTAATAAGTAAATAGAAGCATTAGCTTTAGATGCTGAAGTTAACATCAGCATAATTCCAATCCCAACAGCTATCAATACTTGTAAATCTGCCTGTAAAGCAATCACAATAATTACGATGAATACTGTGATCAGAATTATTTGAAAAATCGACATTGTTGATGGCCCCACAATTGCCATCGTCAATTCTCCACCTACTTTCCAAGCTTGACTAGAGCGGGTGCAAGCATCAACGACAATTAAACCAACAATTGTGCCTAACAATACAACACTGAAACCACCGAGCCAAATTGCCGTTGTAAAATTTTTCCAGAGACTGGCAATCAAATAGATCGAGCAAATACCAATAGATAGCAACCCAGAAACTGTTTGCCAGGGCATTACAAATTTGACAGCCTGATAAATATCTAGAACCCTGCTTTCATTAATTAATAATTCAACGATTAAAGATCCAGTAAATCCGGCCAATAGTCCTAATGAAACTGCTAAAATTAGTAGTGTAGATCTAAAAATTAGATTGCGATCACTAGCAATACCCGATCGACTAAACTGTAAGTCTGCACCAATCAGACTACTCCGTCTAAATACAGCCCCGCGCAAGTCAGCATGACTAAAATCAGCCCCATCTAAAATCGCATCAGTAAAATCTGCACCGCTGAGATCGGCTCTACTAAAGTCTGCTCCACTGAGATTTTGTCCTCGGAAAGAGCGACGCTGTAAATTTGACCACTGATAGCCTGGGTTCATAGCAAACTAGAGATATGCTAACTTTCATATATCTCTAGTTTGTCACATTAAGCGCAAAGTAGCTCAATCTAAACGACAAAATCGACGATCGAATCAATCCCATTCAGCTCTAAGCAAACACTAAATATTTCTCTATATTCCCCACTCAACTTGAGCTGGATACAGCAATCAGTATCGACTGAAACAACCTCTCTCAAGCTATTTCCAGATTCATCTTGCAAAATCAGCTTGAGGTTATTTGGTAAATGTTGCTCAGATCCATCTGGATATACTTGCAACAAAATCCCCACCTGACTTTCGACTTTAGGGACGATATTAACAATAAAATTAAAGTTAGCCGGATGACCTAGATCGATCGATCTCGCTCTTCTCACGCCTGCGGTAGGATGTCCAGGTGCTGCTTGACGCAAACTATCGACAGCAATCCATAATGTCTCGTCATTTTGAGTCGTTTGGATTAATTCGACTAGGGTTTGGACTGCATCACGATCTCCATCGGCAATAGATCCTAATTTTTGAATTAATTGATGGCGATGACTTCTATCGGCACTAATTTTTAGTTTGTCGATTGTGCTGCTAATTTCAGCATTTTTAACCGAACTGCGGGTCGCAATTGCTGCTCTTTTCGTAATATTTAAAACATCTTGCCAGTGCGGATCGAATTTGTGATTGAGCCATTGAGACAGAAATACTCGATCTCTGCGCTCAAGCACAGGCTCCGCCACCAAATCTGTTAATTCAGGCTGAAATTGAGAATAAGCGGAATTGGTAGATGCTAACATGTGAGGCTAAGTCGCTGATGATGCTGGGGCGGTTTAAATTCTAACAGGTACCTGCTGTTGGTGGAGATAGTTTTTGATCTCTGATACTGTCAGTTCGCCATAGTGTAGCAGAGAAGCTAGCAACGCTGCTTCGGCGCGTCCGGTGGTGACAGCCTGATAGATATGTTCGCAATTTCCAGCACCACCCGAAGCAATCACGGGTACTTGCACTGACTCCGCGATCGATCTCGTCAGATCGAGGTCGTATCCAGCCTTGGTGCCGTCTGCATCCATACTGGTGACGAGCAGCTCACCCGCACCCCTTTTCGTGACTTCCTGCGCCCATTTGAGCGCATCTAGCCCAGTATTTTCTCGCCCGCCTTTGACATAGACATCCCAACCAGGATTGCTCGGATCGTGTCGGCGTTTGGCATCGATCGCAACTACAATACACTGATTGCCGAACAGATCGCTAGCATCATTAATTAAATTGGGGTTTCGCACCGCCGCCGAGTTGAGACTAACTTTATCGGCACCTGCCCGCAATAAATCCTTGATGTTCGACGGCGACTGGATTCCACCGCCAACGGTGAGCGGAATAAAGATCTTATCGGCGGTACGATAAACCACGTCAATCATCGTGCCGCGATCCTCGTGGGTGGCGGTAATATCCAGAAATACCAGCTCGTCGGCTCCAGCATCGTTATAGATCTGGGCAAGTTCAACCGGATCTCCGGCATCCCGTAATTCAACAAAATTCACGCCTTTGACGACTCGTCCAGCTTTGACATCGAGGCAAGGTAATATTCTTTTGGCTAACATGCTGAAAATCTCGTTGCTATAATTCGATCAGGAGTCACTTACCATTTGATTTTCCTGGCGGAGATAAGCTTCGATAAACTCATCAATTTCACCATTCATCACATCACCAACAGCAGTTGTTTCTACACTTGTTCGCAGATCCTTGACCATTTGATAGGGATGAAAAACATAGTTGCGAATTTGTTGACCCCAAGCTGCTTCAACCATATCACCGCGAATTTCAGCGATTTCTTTGGTCTTTTGCTCTTGGGCGATAATCAGTAGCTTTGCTTTGAGAATAACCAGAGCTTTCTCTTTATTTTGAAGCTGACTGCGCTCTTGAGTACAGCGCACAGCTACCCCTGTTGGCTTATGCACGATTCGCACGGCTGTTTCTACCTTGTTCACATTTTGCCCGCCTTTACCACCCGCACGGGTGGTGGTGATTTCGAGATCGGTATCAGGGATATCGAGCTGAACGGAATTATCAATTAGCGGCATCACTTCCACACCCGCAAAGCTCGTCTGCCGCTTGTCATTGGCATTGAAGGGTGAAATTCTGACCAGACGGTGGGTACCTTTCTCGCTCCGCAGGTAGCCATAGGCATACTTGCCGTCGATTTCTAGGGTGGCAGATTTGAGTCCGGCTTCTTCTCCTTCGGAGATTTCGGCAAGCTGAACTTTGAAATTGCGATCCTCCGCCCAACGGGTGTACATCCGCAGGAGCATCTCAGCCCAATCTTGGGCATCCGTACCCCCTGCCCCCGCATTGATTGTAAGAACTGCTCCCTTCGCATCATATGTACCTGATAATAGTTGCTCGAGTTCCCATCGATCGAGTTCTGTGCTGACTTGGGACAGGTTCTGTTTGGCTTCTTGACCCAAAGCCTCGTCTGGCTCGATTTCCATCAGTTCTAGGGCAGTTTGGGCATCGGCGACATTACTTGTCCACTGCTGAAACTGGGATAGATGGGATTTGTAATCGTTGAGTTCTTGCATCGCTGCTTGAGCCACGGTTTGGTTCTCCCAAAACTCTGGCTGGGCGGCGACTTGTTCTAAATCTTGAATCTTGGCAGTCAGTCCAGGCACGTCAAAGATATTGCTGGGTCTTGCCCAGGCGATCGATCAAAATGTTAATATCGCGTTTAATATCTACTAGGTCGAGCATTATTTGAAAAAATAGGAATTAGGAATTATGATTATTCTAGCGATTTTCTAGGAGCAAACAAACTATGGCTAAGGAATTCAAGGGATTTGGTAAAGCCCCGTCGAGAAGACAGTCAAAGAATGCGATAAATGCTATCGATCGATCTTTTGACAATTTGAGACGGAACGTAGCCAGAAATTATGGTGAAGACGTAACGTTGTTGATGAATCCCAATCAAGCCGCTAAGATGTCTGAAGTTCTAGAAAATTTTGTCTCGCCATACATGGATGTCACGGCAAGCAAAGAAGAACTTCAAGTATTATTTTCAATGGGCATGTCGGCTTGGAATATCGCGCTCGAACCAGTAGCAGAAAGAGCTGAGATCATCGAGAAATTCGTCGATAAGGTTTTCCGCACTCAATCTGCTAAAAGTAGTGAGGTTGGTAAAAATTTTATTCTGGAATTAATCGATCGTAAAAACAAATCATTTGCGAACAATCAACGCCGGATTATCAGCTTCGATCTAGACTATATTTCGATGGGTGAGTATCACATCTCAGTAGCCTCGACTATGCCATCTTGAATTAAGTAATCAGATCTGTGGGTTGGGTTGGAGAATGAAACTAGGGCAGCCCTAGCGATAAATTCCTATAGATTGCGCGCGTATTCTTGCAGCACATCCATCAGTCGGGCTTGAGCGGTGACAGGGATGAGATTTAGTAGGGGTGTTTTGAGTCTACCACCGCCGAGGTCGATCGAGATGTTCGAGAGGATCTCCGCTAATTTATCGCCAGTTAAACCACTAATAAGTAATGGAAATACCTGCTCGGCAACGGTTGTGTGCAGCTTGGCATCTTTGAGATACAGGTGCCACTTGGCGACATCGATGTAGACTTTATCACCGATTTCTGCCGCTAGTTCTTCGATTTGTTGATTGTTAGCCATTGGAGTTGGGGGAGTAATCAGCGATTTTAAAGACGTACAGATAGTGTACCAGGATAATGGATGCCCAGATTGCTGTCATACCCACTGCCCAGCTCCAGTTTGCTCTCAAGAAGATATTGAAGAACCACATCCCAGAGTTAACGGAAGAAAACACAGCAACATGAGCAGCAAAAGTCCAGATATCATCTAGTCTGCGATATTCGGGGTCTTTTCGATCGGGTTCGCGCGGCCATTTGGGAGGCATGGGTGAATTAATTAATAATTGAGAATTGAGAATTGAGAATTGAGAATTGAGAATTGAGAATTGGGTTTGTTGGTGGGAGACTTAAGCTCGTCTAATAAAAAGAGGGGCTAGCCCTCTTTTTATTATTTTAATCAGTTTCTAACCAGTGGGTATCGATTTAGAGCGAAAGTTAGACTGTTTCTTCAGTCGCGGCTGCTACTTCGATTTCTGGTGGGATTTCAGCTTCTTCCATCGCGGATGGAATTTCTTCTTCGACTAGATCGTCAATCGGTAACGCGGCGACTGGAATCTCGATCGATTCTAATGGCTGTCCAGATGCCTTAGCAAGCAACATCTCCCGATATTTAGCTGCCATTTCATCTGCCATTTCGTAGACGCGCTCACGATTTTTGATCATGTCGCCTGGTTCTGGCTCTAATTGCTTGGTAGACAGGGAGATCCGTCCGCGCTCTGCGTCGAGATCGATGATCATCACTTTGACTTCATCGTTGACATTGAACACGCTGTGTGGCGTATCGATGTGGTCATGAGAAATCTCGGAAATGTGGAGCAAGCCGCTGACTCCGCCAATGTCGATGAAGGCACCGTAAGGCTTGATGCCACGAACTGAACCGATGACGACTTCGCCGACTTCGAGACGATTCATCTTCCGTTCGACTAATGCGCGACGGTGGCTGAGGACTAGACGGTTGCGATCTTCGTCTACTTCCAGGAACTTGAGGGGGAGTTCTTCGTTGACTAATTCTTCTTTGGCTTTGCGGGTGCTGATGTGGGAACCAGGAATAAATCCACGTAGTCCTTCAATCCGCACCAACGCACCACCACGGTTGGTAGCAAATACCTGTGAGCGCACGGTAGCATCTTCAGCTTGAAGCTGGCGTACCCGTTCCCATGCCCGCATGTACTCAATCCGGCGGATGGAGAGGGTGAGTTGCCCATCTTCATTCTCATCGGTGAGGATAAAAAATTCGCGAGTCTCGTTCGACTGGAGTACCTCTTCAGGTTGATCGACACGATTGATCGACATTTCCTGAATCGGAATGTAGGCAGCAGTTTTCGCACCGATGTCAATCAGAGCACCCCGTGGCTCCAGACTAAATACGGTACCAGCAACGACATCGCCAGGGCTAAAGTGGTAATCGTATTTGTCAAGTAATGCTGCGAAATCGTCGAGAGTGAAACCGATATCTACTGTTTTCTGACTGGCCATGCAATATTATAGTTTATGCTAGTTGTGATCTTTTCCGTATTAATCCGCCTCCTATCGATGTACACGCACGTTGACTAAATTAAATCAGTTAATAATGTGTCGCCTACATCTACATATCTCGGTCCGTCTCGTTGCGAGAACGTCGAAGAGTTGATATTTAGAGTCCAAACATCGTATTTTAGCACACGATCGACTCATATTTCACGATGATTTTAGACTATGCTTTGCGCGGGCGAAGCTTGCGTTTTTGCTACAAACAGTTTGTGAGTACGCAAAACGTATGTTGGTGCGTTACGCTGCGGCGTTTTTATTCTCCTGGGGGAGAGGCTGTGCCTACGGCAGGCTTTGCCAACGCCAACGGGGGTTCCCCCGTCTTGGCGTTTTTTTATTCGGGGGAAACCCCCGAATAAAAACGCCGCCGAATAAGAAAACGACAAGACAGTCGCGGTAACACACCCTACAATCGCTCAAATTATCACCGTGCAAAGTATAGTACTGAGCGGCGAAAATAAGCCTACTATTTCTTTTTCCCAGTCCCCTAGTCCCCCAGTCTCCCAGTCTCCCAGTCTCCTGCCAAAATAAGTGCTCTAATTCCCGCAGCAGCGATTGTCAACGCCAATGCTATCCAAAATTAGATCGCTAACAGCATTAGCGATGGCGAATTCGCCAAAAAAGCTTTCGTTAAAATTGAATGCTTGCATCTCTGTGATAATTGCGATCACAAGCGCACCAAGATCGTTCTCACCTTCCATTCGCTGGCGAGTGTAGATTTGAGCCGCACGGAGGGCGATTGTATCATTGATCGACTCAGGAATAAATTCTCGATCGAGCCACTGTTTGAGCGATGTTTGGAGCCAAGCACCCTCTTCGATGGGATTAGTTGCTGGCAGTAGGGTAATCGATGGGATCGGTTCGGTCATTGGTAGCTACCAATTGTATCTATCAATACAATTTTGCGCTCAGGGATGGTCGATCGCAAGTTCAAGCAATTAAAGTTAATTATTACCAACGGAGCTAGTACTCAGTTCCAGACGAACCACCGGAATAAATTCTGGATTTTGCACAACCTGGGGCAGTTCTACCCGGCGATTGGCAGATGCGAGTTCTTCAACGTTATTCCACGCGCTGGCAAATGCTGGTAGAGCTAGTTGACATGCTGGCCAATCACTGTGAACAGATACACCTAGTTGTTGACAAGCACCCCCACGCATTCCTTCTGGTCGATAAAACCGACAGTAGCGACATGCCGAAGTCAGACAATTTTGGTTATTCATTAGCGTTACCTTTGGGAGAGCACCTAATTCAATTCCCTCTTGAGTCCTATTATGGCTGTTGTTGATTTGGGCTAAAGTGACAGCAATCATCGATCCCCACTGGATTGTAGCGATCCCCAAGTCGATTCGGATTTTATATTCTCTTTAGATTCAGTTTATGGAAAGACACAATTATTAGGGCTTTCAGTACATATACTCAGTTAATTTGGGAGCAGTCAATGGTGCTTGCAATCGAGACTAAACGTCTGGGGATCATGGCAAACGAGAAACTGAGCATTTTCCACATTTGAGATTGTCGCTGCCTTGAAAAAAATTGATGACGTGAGGATGAGTGGCGATTCGATCGATAAGTAGTTAATTCTGATACATTGTGGATATTGATTAGTCATCGGTGAAATCATGGTCAAATCTAACTTTGCTAGCATTCATCGCTCTCACCGTCACAGCTTTGCTCCGTCGATTCATTTCCGCCTTGCCCTTTTTTCATATCTCAAAGTAGTGCCCATAATGCCCAATTTCATCGCACAAAATTGACAGACACCCCAGCGAAATATCTCCCCCTCACGGGCACGGGAGTGGCAATGGGGACAAATGACGATAGATCCTGAGTCAATCCGGATCAGTGATTCATCGGTAGCTGTTGCAGCAGTTCCAGAGCTAGTGTAGCCCACAGCAATAAATCGTAAATCTCGAACTGCGAAACTTAGACGATCATTCAACTGCCGACAGAGTGCTTGCCGCCCAAAAGTAAGTTGATGCGCTAGGCTAGAACTATGAGTCGCAATTGTGAGAATTTCCCTAGAGATCGATCGGGGTTGGGTATTATTGGCGATCGTTGGTGATACAGTATCAATCCAAGCTCTGACGATCGAACCCCAGTCTCGCACCCCTTCCCATCCAGGCTGCGATTGAATCTCGAAGGTAATTTTGGAGATCGGTGTCAGAGTCATAGCTTACAGCAAGTGATAATGGAAAAAATATAGCTAAATGTCTGGTATTTAGTGAATTGGCAAAGTTTTGGAATATATTAGTGAAACGGTATCGATCGATCGACCGAATAGCTTCAAAATGCTATTATCGACTCGATCGTGAACAACGGGAACTTTTCGCCCGCGCTCAATCTTCAGATGCTCTAACTGTATTCGTTGTTTACTCCTCAGTGGGTAATCTCAGCACAGAGATGACACTTTTATAATATTTTTGCTTAACCCTGATTTATGAATCACAACTTATCTGACAATAGCGCGAATGTACACCCATCCGGCCAAGCTGTAGTAGAGCGTGAATCTCATCATCTCAATCCTGCCCTTGGACAAGCTCTTGGCTGCTTGGATATCAAATTGGAAGACGAACTGACTAGATTTAGATCCCACCGCACAGATCCGTTGCCAGAACGACAACTGGCTCCAGTAGCGACAGCAACCTGGGAGCAGTCAGAAGATCTAGATGCAGATCGAGAAATTTTTACAGCTCAAATTGTTTCATCAGCAGTAGCAGGGACAGTCATCACCGACGATCTGGACGATCGCCCTCAACCAAGTGGGTTTATCATCATTGATGGACTCACCACTTCATCGACTGGTAATCAAGTGGCAAGTACCGTCAGCTATGCACCGATGACGATCTATCGAGAAGATTCGTCATCGCAACCAGAAAGCTTGAACGTAAACTTCACCACTGGTGGCGAAATCGCACCTTTTCATGATGAATACCTGTCATCATCCCAGGAACTATTACGGCAGATTCAGTCGGGTTATCCCACCTCAACTGAGACGTTCAATCGCACTCAGACAGTCACACCTCCCCCCAAAAAGAAGTTCTTTACACCGCTCAAGATTGGCTCGATGGCAGCAGCTTGTGTGATTGCTGGCGGCGCGGTTTATACTTCGTTCAATCCAAATATTTTAACCACACTGACGACATTAACAGCGACCAATGTAGCTGTTCCGACTACGAGTAGTCTGATTCAGAGTCCTAACTTGGCTGCAAACGAATTCACTGAACTCAATTTGAGTACGCTGAATAATATCAAACTGCCAACAGCAGTCAACCCAGCTCCAACGACAAATGTCAGCATTGCCACTTCAAACCTCGGAGCAACCGCACCAGCACCAGCACCAGTCCCCTTTACCAGAACTCAAATTGTCCCCCCCGCGACAATGACATCTCAGCCTCGATTAGCAGATAGCCTAATCAAGTCGTTATTACCGCCCAATTTTCAGTCATATGCTAAACCACCTGGATCTCGTTCGATCCCATCAGGACTCAGACGGTAATTGGTGGATAGTGGTTTAGTGGTTTAGTGGTTTAGTGGTTTTGCAATCAATATTTTCAGTCCCCCAGTCCCCCAGTCTCCCAGTCCCCCCGTCCCCCAACTCCCAAAAGAATAACTAGACTCACACCCTAGATGACTATTACCCGATCGGCAGTGCTAGAAGTTATGATTACTAATAGGCTATTTATCAACATTATTGAGTCACAACTACAGCACTAGGGGTGAGATTGGTACGTCAGCGACTAGTGCTCGAAATTATAAAGAGGATAGTAATATGGGATTATTCGATCGGGTCAGCAGACTGGTGCGGGCAAACGTCAATGATATGGTGTCCAACGCCGAAGATCCAGAAAAGATTCTGGAACAGGCGGTGATGGACATGCAGGAAGATTTGGTGCAACTTCGCCAAGCTGTTGCTAGTAGCATTGCCAATCAGAAGCGCACCGAGCAGCAATACACCAAAGCGATGGGCGATGCCAATAGCTGGCAGAGCAAGGCGCAACTAGCATTGCAAAAAGGAGACGAGGATCTCGCCCGTGAAGCCTTGTTGCGGAAGAAAAACTATAGTGAAACCGCAGGTAGCCTCAAAGCCCAGTTAGACGGGCAAGCAGGCATGGTAGACACGATGAAAAAGAGCCTGATGCAACTAGAGGGCAAGATTTCAGAGGCGAAAACCAAAAAAGATATGCTCAAGTCCCGTGCTCAAGCTGCCAAGGCTCAAGAGCAACTACAAGGTGCCGTAGGTCGAATTGGTACCAATAGTGCGATGGCGGCATTTGACCGGATGGAAGAAAAAGTCCTGATTCAAGAAGCCAGATCTCAGGCTGCGGCAGAATTGACTGGCGCAGATCTAGAGAGCAAGTTTGCAGCTCTATCCGCAGGGAGTGATGTAGATGATGAGCTAGAACAGATGAAGCAGCAAATGCTCGGTGGTAGTTCGGCTACAGCAGCTCTCCCTCAAGGTACTGCAACGCCAAAGGCGGCAACACCCACAGATACGGTTAAGGCTCCCATGAGCGTTCAAGATGCGGAATTAGAGGCATTACGCAAACAAATTGATGGGCTTTAATTTAGTTGATAGTTGATACTTCGGCTACGCTCAGTACAAGTAGTTGACAGTTGATAGTTGATAGTTGATAGTTGATAGTTGATAGTTGATAGATATTCTCTAGGGTAGGCACACCTAGCTATGATTTAAACAATTTCTATCTAATAAACCAATATGCTAAAAGCGAGGTAAGCGTAATTTATGAGTTATGCTTACCTCGCTTTTTAGCGCGTTCATAAATGATTGCTTCTCAAGATCATTAGTTCAGATATCCAGCCTCAAAACTTAGCTATCAATTATCAATTATCAATTATTTACTTACGCTTTCAAAGATTTAGCAAATCGTTGATTTATTTCTGTCCAATTAACTACATTCCACCAAGCGGATAGATAATCAGGACGGCGATTTTGATAGTTGAGATAATAAGCATGTTCCCAGACATCATTGCCCATAATTGGATATAAACCCTGACTAATCGGGTTGTCTTGATTAGTCGTAGTGACAATTTTGAGCTGACCTTTCGATCGAACTAACCATACCCAACCACTGCCAAATAACTTTGTCCCCGCCGCATTAAATTGGGTTTTGAAAGTATCAAATGAACCAAATTGAGTTTTAATTGCCGTAGCGATCTCACCTGTGGGCGCACCACCACTTTTTGGTCCCATGATTTGCCAGTACATACTATGATTGAGGTGTCCGCCACCGTTATTTCTGACCACAGTTTGAATATCTTTTGGTAATTTACCGATATTATTCAGCAATTCTTCAACAGTTTTAGTTTTGAGCTGGGGATATTTATTGACGGCTGCATTCAAATTCTTCACATAAGCAGCATGGTGTTTATCGTGATGAAATTTCATCGTCGCCGCATCAATATGTGGTTTCAGTGCATTGTAATCATAAGTCAGTGGCGGCAGTTTAAATACATCCGTTGTAGCTACTAGCTTTGTGTCTGAAGTTGCCCAGCTAGAATTGGTAGCACTGCCAAAGAAGGCAGCAGTGGTGCCTGCACTGAGCAGGTAAATAAAATTACGGCGGTTAGTTATCATGTTTTTATTAAAAGAGATACATTATTCTACCAGTCTGACATGTTCGATCGAGTAGTTGTATTATTAATATTATCTAGCCGTGCTGGTGCGTTATGCTGTTACCGAAGGTAGGCTCCGCCAACGTAGTAACACACCCTACAATAACTATTCACTATCCACCATCCACCAAAACACTGGTAACTATAGTTTTGACCCAAGATCTAAGATTACTTATAAACACTCCCCATATAGTTCCCCCATAGTTGAGCAGCTTGGGCACTGCTACTACTAGCTCTGGTGGGTGAATTATCGTCGTTACCGAGCCATACACCAGTGACTACTTTTCGATCGGGAATAAAGCCAATAAACCACAGATCGACGTTATTATCAGTAGTGCCAGTTTTGCCAACTTCACCGAGTCCGATTGCGGCATTTTTGCCAGTACCAGTTGTGACGACTCCCCGCATCATTGTCGTTAAGGTATCCGCAACACTTGTTCGCAGGACTCGCTGGGATGGTGCGTCTTTGGTGTAGTCGTACATCAATCTACAGGTACGAAGCTGGTTGAGATTGCAATTGCTAGTGTCGTAAACCCGTTTAATCGTGCGCGGTTTGTGCCAGATGCCGCGATTGGCAACTGCACCATAGGCTCCAGTAATTTCGAGCATATTTACCACGCTCTGTCCCAAAATTACCGCTGGCACTTCATCAAGTTTCGATCGAATCCCCATCTGCTCGGCAGTTGCCAATACCTTGGGCAAACCAATATCCCGCGCGACTCGCAGGGCAGTAATATTCTCAGACAGCGCGAATCCAGTATACATATCCGTCGATCCTGACGCACCATGTCCGCAGCCAGGAAAACGTCTACCCCCCCACGACATCGGATCGCAGGAGTAAGACTTTCCCGCCGATATACCGCCTTCAAGTGCCGCAGCATACCCAAATAGCTTAAATGTCGATCCAGGCTGGCGTTGGGCACCTGTGGCGCGGTTGAATTGACTTTTTTGATAGTCCACACCTCCAACCATTGCTTTGACAATTCCGGTGCTAGGATCGAGGCTGACGATCCCACCTTGAGAGAACCGATAAGTGCTGCCAGCATTGGCAATATTGGTTCGCAGTGCCGCTTCTGCTTTAGCCTGCATTTTGAGATTTACGCCTGTTTCGATCGCAAAATTACCTTCTTTGGCTGTCTCTGTACCCAGAATTTCCTGGAGTTCCTGAAAGACATAGGTGTAGAGATAGGGAGCCTTGGTATTAGTACTGGGGGCGCAAGCTGCAATCCGATAATTCAGCGTCGATCTTCTCGCTTCTCGTGCCTCTAGTTGGCTAATCATCCCTGTTTCGAGCATTCTATTCAGGACTAAATTTCGCCGTTCGATCGCTTTTGTGCCTTTGCGCCCTTGTTTGTCTTCCACGCAAGGATTGAAAATATTCGGCCCAGGTAAAATCCCCACTAGCATTGCCGATTCGGATAAATTCAGATCCCGTGCGGATTTGCCCAGGTAATGCTGGGCGGCATCTTCAAAGCCATGCGCGTCATCGCCCAAAAATACCCGATTGAGATAGGTGAGGAGAATTCGATCCTTACTATAGGTAGCTTCTAACTTGAGCGCGACTACCGCTTCCCGCAGTTTGCGGGGCAGATTGTCCTCGCTACCAACATACGATCTAAATAAGCTACGGGCGACCTGTTGACTCAGCGTACTCGCTCCCTGAGTCACTTTGCCCTTTTGCCTGGCGACCATTACCGCCCGTCCCACACCCCAAGGATCGATGCCTAGATGCCAGTAAAAGCGACTATCTTCAGAGGCAATTAGGGCCTTGGGCAAGTGCTTGGAAAAATCTGTCAGCTTGGCAAGATCCTTATGAGATCCAGTTTTCGCTGGACGCAAAGGTGCTTCTAGGTCATCAGCATAGATCATCACTGGCCCATTAGCCTCTGGTAGCGGATCCACATCAATCTTGGTAGATTCAGCTACGATTGCCAGTAGCAGTAGCCCCAAAAGACCACCAGTGCCATACAATCCAGATCGCAATACTCGCAGATAAACAGGGGGTGGATCGAGATAGGTGATTTTGACTGCGGCTTTGAGTTCTGGCGGGCCGAGTGTGAATATATCACCATTTCTGAGCGTAATTCGATCGACCTTTTTCTTGCCCCGATAAATCCCATTAGTCGAACCCTCATCTTTGAGCAAGAAGGTATTACCTTTCTTTTTTTCCCTGCTCAAAGATAGATGCACCTGGCTAACAACCTCATTCCGCACCACAATATCACAGGCTTGAGAGCTACGTCCCAACACATATTTCTCGCCTAATAGGGGGAAGATATCTGGCTCTGGAGCATCAGCATCTTGAACTAGCAGCTTGGGCACTCTGGCATTGGGTTTGAGTGCCAAGCGGGTAAAGTTAACTCTAGTCCGTTGGATGACTTGACTAAGTTGAGCCAGGAGGGTCTTTTTTGGCGGCGATGGCATGGGGGTGCGGGACGGGGGGACTGGGGGACTGAGGGACTGGGAGATGGGGAGCGTGGGAGAATTAATAGTAGCTGACTATTTATTATTCACCGTCTACTGTTATTAAAATATGTCTATCTTAGCTTACGCCGTTCAATGTATAGCTACACAAAAATCAGGAGGATTTTGGTAAATCCTCCTGAGGAAATTATGAAGACTTTCTCAAATCCTCAATTTAATAATGGAAAACCAGATTGATTCTAGCGATCGAGCTAGAATAGTTATGTTGCAGCAGGCACTTTATCATTTGCAGTCGGACGTGGTTGAATCGTCCCGAAACCGCCATGATTTCGGCGATAAACGACATTAATCTCGCCTGTTTCTACACTGCGATACATATAAAAATCATGATCGACTAATTGCAATTGGGCTAGTGCTTCCTCGATCGTCAAGGCTGACATTGCAAAGTACTTAGTCCGTACCACTTCTGCTGGTAATGTTGCCGATCGATTGTCAGCTAGATTATAATCTAATAGCTCTAAATCTAGTTCTTCTCCCAGATCTTTTAATCCGTCTGTGCGATCTTTCTTACTAAAGCTGCGTTCCTTATACTTACGCAATTGCCGAGAGATTTTGTCGGCAACTAAATCGATACTTGCATACAAGTGTTCGCTGGCTTCTTCGGCACGGATCGTGGCACCGTTGGCATAAATTGTGACTTCAGCTACTTGCGATGCGGCGATTCGCGGATTTTTAGCAACTGATAGATTAACATCTACTCCGGTCGTAATGTTTTCAAAATGGCTAACAGCCCTTTCGATCTTTTGATTTACATAGTCACGGATCGCATCGGTAATTTCGATGTTCTTACTCTGGAGCACAAGCTTCATAAGCATCTCCCACTATTTAGATTATAATTTAAGGTTGAGATAGACAGAAAAATTGTGGAAACCATTGTTTCCTCTGTAGCGAATTTTACTTACTATACTGACGACTTTACGACGTGGTTTGAAGTCAGATTTTGTAAATGATTATCCATCAGTGGATAATTTTATTACCTCACCTTATTATGTAAATGTTCTGTAACTAGTTCTAGTCTAGCATCTTCTTTCCCTTGTCAGGGCATTAATCCGATCGCTAGCAAAAATACTTTGCACTTTGTGACATTCATTTACATGGTTGGATCTTAGTCAATCTTTTCTATAATTATTGTTACTTGCCTAACAATTTTTCTAGCATCGATCGTAAGCCGAGTCTAGAGACTAAGCATCGTAGCTCCCAACTCCCAACTCCTAACTCCCAACTTCCATGACAACAATTCGTGTACCTGCTACCACCGCTAATCTAGGCGCGGGATTTGACTGTATCGGTGCCGCCCTGAGCATGTATAACGAGTTTACCTTTACGCCGATCGATAGCGCAGATCTAGTGATTGCCGTTCAGGGACTAGAAGCGGCGAAAGTCGATACAGGTGCTAGCAATCTCGCCTATCAAGCCTTGCTCAAATTATATGCGCGGATCGATCGAATTCCCCCTGTAATTCAGCTCGAAATTCACCTCGGCGTACCCCTCGCCAGAGGACTCGGCAGCTCGGCAACAGCCATCGTCGGCGGCTTGCTCGGAGCCAATGCCCTAGCTGGCAACCCGCTTTCCCAGGCAGAAATCATGCAGCTAGCAATCGAAATGGAAGGGCATCCCGATAATGTGGTACCCGCCCTAATTGGTGGTTGTCGCTTGGCAGCTACAGCGGCGAATGGTTGGTCGATCGCCGATATTCCCTGGCATGATAGCATCGTACCTATAGTCGCTATTCCCGACTTTGAACTCTCCACCGCAGAAGCTCGAAGTGTGCTGCCAAGTGAATACAGCCGCGCCGATGCAATCTTCAATACAGCCCATCTCGGCTTGATGATCCGAGGATTGGAGACAGGAAACCCTGAATGGCTAACTGCTGGATTGACAGACAGGATCCACCAGCCCTATCGTCAAAAGTTAATTATTGGCTATGCCGATGTCGAGTCCGCCGTAATTGCCGCTGGTGGCTACGGGATGGTAATTAGTGGTGCTGGACCTACTTTACTAGCCATTACGACGGCTACCTGTGCTGAAGCCGTAGCTATGGCAATGACTGAAGCTTGGGCAACTCATCAGATTCAGGTGCAAGCGCAATCCCTCCAGCTAGACTTGCAAGGGGCGACAGTTTGTTAAGTTTTCGTGTAGTGGTGATATGTTGATGAAGCTCAAATAACTTGGTTGAGATGAAGTATCAATTCAACGCTCACACTCCAGGCAAAGGTGACGATAGCTGGCACGAACTTAAAGCACATTTGAGTAAGGTTGCCAATTTAGCGAAGGGATTTGCCAATAAATTCAAAGCTGGTGAATTAGGTTATTATGCAGGGTTATGGCACGATCTAGGTAAGTATAATCCTGAATTTCAGAAATATTTAGACGATTCCTATAAAGATACAGTCGCCGGAATTAAGAAAAAAAGGCGCGGCCTAAATCATAAAACCTATGGTGCAATTTTTGCTACAGAGTTTTGTCCTGTCATTGCACCAATTATTCAGGGTCATCATGGCGGCTTACCAGATTCCGTAGGTTTAGAACAAGATATCGATCTAGAATGTCTCAAAGATAATAATCGAAAGCTATATGATAGTTATCAAGCTGTTATGGAGATAGCTAAAAAGGATATATCTAACTTAGAACCAGATCTAGATTTAGATGAAATCTTAGAGAAGGTGATGCCAGAAGAAGACTTATCACAAGAAGTCTTCTATAGAATGTTATTTTCTTGCTTAATTGATGCAGATCATTTAGATTCCGAAGTGCATTTCGAGAAAGATAATGCAGACGCACGAAAATTATCTAAACAAAATCAGAAATCTATCACCGAACTATGTAATGAATTCGATCTCAAGCGGGTTGAATATTTAAGTAGATCGAGTCAGGTTGAAAATAAACAACGGGAAATCCAACAAGTTCGTGATGAAGTATACCAATCCTGTCTAAATTCAGCATTAGAGAAACCTGGTGTATTCCGTTTAGCGGTTCCTACTGGAGGAGGTAAAACTCTAAGTGGGTTAGCATTTGCTTTAAACCATGCGGTAGAGCATAAGTTTCGACGGGTAATTGTAGCAGTTCCTTATACTAGTATCATCGAGCAGACGGTTAAAGTATACGGTGATATCCTCGGCAAAGATCAGATTTTAGAACACCATAGTGCAATTATCAAGGTTCCCAATGAGTCCGATCCAATTGCTAAACAGTCAGCAGTACAAGCCAGATTAGCTGCTCAAAATTGGGATGTACCGTTAATTGTCACAACTACAGTTCAACTATTTGAAAGTTTATTTGGCAATCGTCCCAGTAAATCGCGTAAGCTGCATAATCTAATTGGGAGTGTGATTATTTTAGATGAGGTACAAACATTACCAATTAGTTTGCTTCAGCCAATTGTCAAGATGTTGGAAGAATTAGTAGAGAATTATCAAGTATCGGTAGTACTTTGTACCGCTACTCAACCAGCACTAGCTGGAATCGATCGCTACTTTGAAGGGTTTAAATCGATTCAGGATATCATTTTACCAGATCGATCGCGGATACTGTTTGAGCAGCTTAAACGGGTTAGTTATGACACCAGCTCAATTTATAATAAAGAGAAGTGGTCATGGGAAAGACTGAGGGATGGTCTTAATACCTGCGATCGATCTTTAGTAATCCTTAATACTCGTAAAGATGCCCTAAAAGTATTAGCTAGTTTAGAAGTAACTTCAACTACCGATATATTCGACCCATACCCAGAAATAAAAGTTGCTGAAGCGATTAAAACTAGCCCCATTCTCCATATCTCTACATTATTATGTGGAGAGCATCGGCGTACTGTTTTAGCCGAAGTGCGGCGACGACTGAAAGCTAGAGAAAAATGTATTTTAGTATCGACACAGGTAGTCGAGGCAGGCGTAGATTTAGATTTTCCTACAGTATATCGAACGATCGGTCCTTTAGATCGGATTGTTCAAGCGGCAGGGAGATGTAATCGAGAAGGTACTGAAACAGCAGAAAATAGCCATGTCATTGTCTTTGAATTAGCCGAAGGTAGCATTCCAGGGAAAGGAAGTGAATATAAAAAAGCAACAGATGAAACTCGATCGCTTTTAGAAATAGACCCTAATTTCAAGTTTGACGACCCTATCATCTTTGAGGACTATTTTAAGAGTTTATATCAGACGAGAGACAAAACAGTCGAAGATAAGATTTCACATGAACGCAAACAGCATAATTTTAAATCAGTTGCACAATTATTCAAATTAATTGATGATAATAGTCAACCTATAGTTATTCGCTACAATCAGACGGTTGAAAGTACATTGAGAGAAATCGAGCGGCGCGGTTTATGGTCGAGTGACTTTGATAAGCTGCAACCATATATTGTCAGTATCCCAAAATGGGAATTCCAGCAAGCCCAGCGGAAACAGCAAATTAAAGCAGTAGATGCCCTATTTGTATTGGAGCCTACTATTTACCATTCAATTCGAGGAATCCCGTTTGGTCAAGATCCTGACGATTCTTGCTTTCTGCTCACATCCTCTGTTGTCTGACACTAAAGGGATAATTAATTGCCAGCAACACTCCATTCCTGCTAGGCTAGAGCTTTAGCGTCTAGCCTTAGCTAAACGAGGATTGGAACCTGTAAGTAGTCTATGACTTTAGACAACTCATGAGGAGGCAGATAGATATTTTACCTATCTGCCTTTTATATCCAGGTTTTGAAGCTAGCAAATTCCTGTATTTAGTATATGAAAGCAATTGACAAATAGTTTGTCAGGGATTAATATTGAAAGAGCTTCGCAGACTGGCATCTATGAAGCTCAAAATTACAACAATAAGTGGCCGTAAGAGCCAAAAAGTTTTCATGACTAACGTTAGATCGTTTAAGCAGATCCGTCAACAGTTATCCTTACTCAATGTAAAAGCTGATAAATGGCAAGTAAGTCAGCAGCCGCTGATACAGCCGACTCAACATATCTATTCAACCAAAGAAGTAGTAAAATTTTTGTCGTTAGACAGTGCTGCGCCCTTGTATCAAGCAAAAAAAGAAGGTGCTGCTTATTGGCATCAATCTGAAGATATCAAGCAGTCCAAAATTGTAGTCCCAATGGGAATGCGTAATAAGTGGACAATTTATCATCCACTGGCTGTGTAATCTATTAATAGTGATAGTCTCCCTTGGCAACCTGATTTCACGGGGGAGACAAGCCAGAGAGATCAAATGGTATTTGCTGACTGTAAGAAGGCAAAGCTATTAATAATTAATTGCTGGTAGCATAAGATACACAGGCTGGTAGTAACAGCGAATTGGTGGGTACTTTAATAATGAACTACATCACTCGCCTCAGATAATTTCTCAACACCACAATACTATTAATTTAGTGATGAATAAAGATTCCCTCTTGACAGTAAAAGTATGGGGTAAATTTGCTCTGTTTACACGTCCTGAATTCTCCGCAGAGCGGGTGAGTTATCCGGTGATGACTCCTAGTGCAGCACGAGGTATATTAGAGCAAATTCATTGGAAACCCGAATTCAGGTGGATTGTACATCAAATCCAAGTCCTGAAGGAAATTAGACACTTTTCGATCGTGCGAAATGAGATTAGCACTCATCAAAGCGATCGAACAGTGGCAAATTGGGCGAAAGATGGTATTGGTAACTACTATGCTGATGAACATAAAAATCGCAGTCAACGACACTCTCTATGTCTGCGAGACGTTGCCTATATTATCAAGGCACAAATCGATCTCAAGCCACATGAAACTAATATTGTTAAACATCGCGACCAATTCTGTCGTCGGGTAGAAAAAGGTCAATGTTTTCAGCAACCTTATCTGGGGACAAGAGAATTTAGTGCTTTCTTTTCAGCTCCAGATGGTACAGAAAAACCGATTGAACATACAGATGATTTGGGACTAATGTTATTCGATGTAGAGATTACAGAAGATAGCCAAGGTAAATTAGTTTATCTTAGTCATGATGCTAATGGTAAACGGGTTACAAAAGGTCGATCTCATCCTAAATTTTTCTCTGCACGGTTGGAAAAAGGAGTTTTAAATATACCAACTAGTTTGTATGAGCAGGGGGTTTATCGATGCTCCTAACGAAGCTATATGAATTGTCCCAGAGATCGGATATCAAGTCGAAGTTACCAATCGAAGGATACAACCAGGTCAAAATTCGCTGGCTAATTGAAATCGATAGCGAAGGTCAATTATTAGGTTCTGGGTTTACCTCCTTAATTGGGGCAGAACCAGAGACTAAAAATGGTGCACCATGTATGGTACCAGATTTAGTTAGAGCAGCGGGGATCAAACCGAAACTTATCGCAGATAACGGAGAATATGTCTTAGGAATTGCCAAAGAAAATGTCGATCCTAAAAAGGTTGTAGAACGCCATCGTCAGTTCAAAGAATTGGTTTATCAATGTGCTGTGGAGACACAAGAACCAAGTCTCCAGGCAATAGCTAAATTCTTAGATCAATGGCAACCAGATCGAAGTTTATTGCCAACTAAGGGAAGTCATGGAGAAGATTTCGATCCAGCTCATAACATAAATTTTAGAGTAGATAAAACGATTATTCCTACAGATATTAGCGAAATCCAATCATTTTGGGCGGGTTATGAATCTGGAGAAGGAGAAGAATTAACTGAGAAGCTCATTCTTACCTGCTTAGTTACCGATCGAGAATGTGAGGTAAAGCAGCGTCTTCCCATCAAAATTAAGGGCATTCCCAATGGACAGACAGCGGGGACATCATTAGTATCTGCGAATGATCCACCTTTTTCTTCTTATGGATTGGCTAATTCTCTAACATCACCAATTTGTCAAGAAGCAGCGGAAGGATTTGGGAAAGCATTGAATTACCTAATTGCTAATTCGGATTCAAGGTTCTATCTAAATAATTCTATTGTCTATGTCTTCTGGACTAAAAAAGCAATCAACTATAAATTAGTACCTGCCTATAAGCGAGATCAACCAGGTAAGATTCGCTACCTGTTTGAATCTATTCTCAAAGGGAAGCGTAGTCATTTATTGAGAAGCAATCAATTCTATGCACTAGGTTTAACGGCTAGTGGTGGACGCGCAGTAGTTCGAGATTGGATCGAAACAACCATTGCTGATGTGATGGGAAATCTGATCCGTTGGTGGGATGCTCAGGAAATAGTCAATGAATTTGGTGGTTATAGCGATCGTACATACTTTGGGATTAAGTCATTATCTGAATGCCTGTATCGAGATCCGGCTAAAGATAAGGAAGGAGCGGCTAGAATATCCACTCGGCTGCTACATACAGCGATTCAAGGGGGTGGATTATCTCTAGATATTCTCAGTCAGATTGTAAGAAGAAATCGAGCAGAAAAGACTATAAATCACCCAAGAGCAGCACTAACTAAATTAGTTCTATCTACACAACCTAAATATCAAGAGATCATGAAATCTATGCAGTGTTTAAATGAAGATCCTAAATTTGAAGATCCAATTGATGGCGCAGCTTATCACTGTGGTCGTCTTTTAGCTCAACTAGAGCGGGTTCAAGAAACAGCTTTAGGACGAGATGTAAATGCAACACTAATCGATCGATTTTATGGTGCAGCTTCAACTACACCTGGAAAGGTTTTCGGAGGATTAGTCAAAGATGCTCAAGCACATCTTTCGCGAATTCGGAAAGATAAACCCTCTACATATAATGCTCTACAACAAAAACTGGAAGAAATTCTTTGCAATATTTCTCCGGCAGACGATCGTTTTCCAAATAATCTAACTATGCAGCAACAGAGTATTTTCGCATTGGGTTATTACCATCAACGTGGGAAAAATCGTCAAGATGCAATTGCCGGAAAAGCTGCTAAAGAAAGTAAGGCTGAAGCTAGTTCACAAGCATAATTAAGCTTGCAAATATCATTACACTCAATCCACATCTCAATCTAATCCAATCTATTAATCAATAAAGCAACTATGGACACTTATTTGAACCCTGAAATTCGCCATGATTTCGTTTTGCTATTCGATATCACCGATGGTAATCCTAATGGTGATCCTGATGGTGGTAATTTACCACGCACAGATCCAGAAACTATGCAAGGTTTAGTTACAGATGTCTGTCTCAAACGGAAAATTCGTAACTATGTCGATATTATTTGTGGCGAAGGTGAAACTACAAAAATTTATATTCAAGATAAAGGAATAGCCTTAAATGATATGAATGCTCGTGCTTACAAAGCTAAGGATCTAAAATCCACAGGCACTAAACAGAAACGGGAAGAAGTTAACCAAGTTCGTGAATGGATGTGTCAAAACTTCTATGACATTCGGATGTTTGGAGCTGTTATGTCTACGGGAGTAAATTGTGGGCAGGTACGAGGACCAATTCAATTAACATTTTCCCGATCGATCGATCCAGTTATGCCTTTAAGTGTAACAATTACTCGGATTGCTATTACAGATCCTAAAGATGCTGAAATCAGTATTGGTGAAGATCAAAAAACTTCAGGTGGTAAAACGTCTACAATGGGTGATAAAAAGTTAATTCCTTATGGACTATACATGGGACATGGATTCTTCTCTCCCCATTTAGCGGATCAAACTGGAGTAACTACGGAAGATTTAAAACTATTCTGGGATGCCTTGATGAATATGTGGGATTTCGATCGATCTGCTAGTCGTGGACTCATGGCTCTACGTGGTTTACACATCTTCTCTCATGAGAATAAGCTTGGAAATGCTCCGGCGCATGTATTGTTCGATCGAATCAAACCAGAACTAAAATTATCTGTAAATGTACCTCGCAAATTTACAGATTATACAGTGACAATTCAAGAGGATAATTTACCAACGGGTGTAACGTTAACTTCCTTAGTTAAGTAAATGAGTTACGTTAGAAACTCGACTATCTTGTCTCGCTAAACCGTCGGGAAACCCGACGAGCGCGAGCCGCTTTTTGAAAAAGTCGGGTTTCTCTCCTCACCAGCTTGAGACTAAACATGAAAAGATCGATTAAAATAGGAAATAGTTAGATTATCCCTAAATATAGGTAGGTTAAAATCTATGGTTGTTGCAACTCAGACTAAGTTAATGACTCTTGAAGAGTATCTCATCTATGATGATGGCACCGATACCCTTTGTGAGCTTGTGAATGGAGAACTAGTACCAATGCCCCCAGAAAGCGATCGAAACCAGCAAGTTTCTATTTCTTTAATAGTTTATCTTTCTCAGATAGGAATACCGCCACAATTACTGAGAAACCAAATGGCGATCGCAGTAACTGGGGGAAGAGCTACTGCACGAATACCAGATTTAACAGTTCTTTCTGAAGATTTAGCATTGGAATTAAGAGAAACTAACCGCTCGACAATCTTAGGAGATATGCCACCACCTACATTGGTGGTAGAAGTAGTCAGTCCTAAGCAAGATAAACGAGATTATCGATACAAAAGGTCGGAATATGCAGCTAGACAGATTCCTGAATATTGGATTATCGATCCGATTTTAGACAAAGTGACAATCTTAGAACTCGTCGAAGGATTCTACGAGGAACAAGTTTATACAGCCGATCAAATTATTGTGTCGCCTCAATTTAGTCAGTTTAATTTAACTGCTCAACAAGTTTTAACTGGATTATAAAACAAAGAATTGATATTTATACTTCATCAAATGGGTATCCTGAAAATAGGATACCTATTTTTTGTGCCTATTGTGCCAGATTCAGAAGATTATGTGATGATTAGTGCCCTTCAGCACTATGCCTATTGTCCGCGTCAATTTGCGTTGATTCATATCGAACAAGTTTGGGATGAAAATATCTACACGCTGCGGGGGCAAAGAGTCCATGAGAAGGTCGATATTCCCGATGATGAACAGATTGATGATGTGCGGGTAGAACGCGCTTTACCGCTCTGG
>JANNDL010000018.1:0-13428 GCA_031387665.1 Chamaesiphon sp. OTE_75_metabat_95
GTATTCGGTAAATTGACGCTTAAAAGGAGAGTGAAAGCCAATTACAATATCACTCTTGTCAGCTCCCATTTCCACAAGTTCGGCGGCAATATCATTTTCAGTCCCATTATGTTGGAGCCAAATTTTTCCATCTCTGATATCGAGATGTAAGATACAACCATGAATTCGGCGATCTCCATGCCAACCAACATGAACTATGGCAAGTTGCTCGATCGATACATTAGCAGCTTTTGTAAATGCTTGAACGATCGGCAAAAATGAATCAGCAATTCCAAATTCAAAACCAGTTAAGTGCATTCCAGCCCCTTAGCCCTCATCCCCCAACCCCTGTCTTGTCTCGCTAATCCGTCGGGAAACCCGACGAACGCGAGCCGCTTCTCCCAATTCTGGGAGAAGGGGAGCCGGACAGGAAAGCACAATCTCTTGCCCCCTCTCCCAAGCTTGGGAGCGTCGTTTTTATTATGGGGTTCCCCCAGAATAAAAAAACGACAAGACAGAGGGCTGGGGTGAGGGCAAGCCAATGCCGCACTCCCACAGAATTTCTGAATTTGGAATTGCTGTATGTACTAATTGATAACTGTGTCTAACTGTATCAAAAATTAGCTCAGTATCAACTTTTGGATCGTCACCACTCAAAGCAGCATACTCTTGTAAGAGTTGCTGCACAATTTCAGAATATTGGATTAAGTTAGCCATTATTCGATCGCCTCTTGCTGGGGTTTGTAGACGACCAATCTTAACCATTGACTTTGAATGATGCCTTTTAGTTAAGACTACAAATACAAAATAGTTCTAATGCCGTCATCTATCTCTAATTGCAAGTAGTCGGGAAGCGAACCAATTCGATCGACTAAGAATTTTTTATCTAAGGTGAGAATCTGCGATACGTTAGCAACAGAATCCTTTGGTAATCCCGATACAGATCTCGGTAACAATACATTACCTGGAACTGCTGCCAAATTAAGATTAGACGTAATAATCACCACGATGACTGTATTGATATTGCTTTGAGTAAAAGTATCATCCTGAATTATTAAAACAGGTCGATTATAACCAGGCTCAGAAGCTACTGGTTCCGGCAGATTTGCCCACCAAATTTCGCCTCGGTACATTACCATTCCTCACGCGGTAAGGACATAAATTGCATAGTGGAGATCATTGGATCTAGATCGGAAGATTCTTCACTATAGACATTGTTTAATTTGCTCAATATCTGTTGGCGATTGTATTTGGATAGATAAGCTTGTAACGCCGTTGAGTAAAGTTCGCTACGGGAAAGTCCTAACTGTTGCGCTAAGGCTTCAGCTTCGGCAAAAACTGAGTCGGGGAGAGAAATAGCAGTTTTCATAATCAAATTAGCTAAAATCACTATCCCTTGGTTATACCCTAGTTATACCAAGATTGCAAGAGTCGATCTGATTTAATATGGTGCGTTGTGCCAACACAACGCACCAACTATTTAGTTACATTGTTTGACTCTAGCCAACACAACCATAATCTCATCCACAACCTTGACCATTTGGGATGTAGATCGATCGTGTTGATTGAGAATTACGCTAAATACTAACGGCGAGTATTTAGGTGGATTGATATATCCAGACAGGCTGACGACACCGCTCATACTGCCTGTTTTCGCATTGACAATTCCCTGGGCTAATGTTCCTTTCATTCTGTTTCTGAGGCTACCGCTGATGCCCGAAATCGGCAGGGAATCGCGATAAATTTTTGCTGTTGGGGATGTTGCCATTGCGGATAGTACCCTCACAAATGCACTGGGTGCAGCTAGATTGTGTCTCGACAAACCGGAGCCATCACTTAATCGGTAAGATTGAGAATCTATCCCCATTTCCGTGAGGTTTTTCTTAACTAAATTGATGCCGAGATTGCTAGTATCTTCATTGCTAGTTGCATGTTCAAGATGAGTCCGTCCGATCGATTTAAGCAGCACTTCCGCATAGACATTATTACTTTTTTGGTTGGTTTCGTTGATTAATTCACTGATGGGGGGAGATTCGATCGCCGCCAATTCAGGTAGACTTAGAGTGTTTTGAGCAGTTACGATTCGGGTATTGCCAATGGTGAGATCGGATTTAGCTAGGCTTTGGCGGAAGGCACTGATAAACGATTCTGTCGGGTTGAGAACTGGGAGATCGATTTGAGTTGGAGATGTATTTTGGGCTAGTTTTCCGGTTAGTTTGACGATCGGTTTACCAAAGAGGGCGATCGCGCTAACGCTACTATTTTGACCAGCCGGAATCGTCGTAATTTGATTATCTACTTGCCAATTGTTTAAGCTAAGATTTTTCCAAGTATATTGCAATGGTAGTCCAAGTTGCGGTGTACTAATCGTGATTGGGTTAGAATTCTGATTGAGAATTAAGCTATTAATTGCCGGAGCATAATCTGTTGATAGATCGCCCCATTCCCAATTGGAATTAATTGGTTCACCTCGAAAATAACTATCGTCGAAACTAATTTGACTAATTTGTTTTTCGCCGCGCTGTTTGAGTTGTTGAGCGATCGATTCTAGCCCAGCAAGTTTCAAACTCGGATCGCCTCTTCCGACTACTAATAGGTTTGAGGCATTGTTACCTGTGCGGGGAAGTTGATAAACTGAGGTACGTAATCTGGTATTTGCGCCGAGTTGACGGAGAGCAACGGCGGTAGTAATTAATTTGACGTTAGAAGCGGGAATAAATAATCTGTCGCCATCCCGATTGTAAAGCTGAGTCGGGCTACCCAATGCTTGTACGACGATGCCCCAGCGATAACGGCGTAATTCCGGTCCATCGATAATACCATTAATGGCAGTAGTGATTTGATTCGCACAAACTGCTGGTAATGGCGGTGGCGGTGATGGTGGCGCGGTAAATGTTGGTGGTGGTGGTGAAATTACTGGTGTCTGCTGTGCCTGAGCCGGATTTAGCAATGATAGCTGTACTAATAACCATCCAACTGCCGTTGCGATTTGCTGTGGTTTCTGAATTAACTGCTGCATATTTGTAGAGACTATTACCCAATTCTTAATTCGCTAAACCGTCGGGGAACCCGACGAACGCGAATCGCTTTTGTAATCTCTAGTCTACATGCTGTCCTAACTTTTCGATCATTTATCTGTTCCTCCCAACTCTCAACTCCCAACTCATAGATCAAGGTTTCAGCTCAAGCGATAGAACTACGAATTAACATCGCATCACCAAATGAATAAAAACGATAATTTTGATCGATCGCAATCTGATATAAATCTAGTAATCTTTCTCTCCCAATCATCGCACTAACCAACATCATCAAACTCGATCCTGGCAGGTGAAAATTGGTAATTAAGCCGTCAACTACCCGCCACTGATAACCAGGATAGATAAAGATATTGGTATCGCCGCTGTATGGCTCCAATTTGCCCGTTTGAGCGGCTGTTTCCAGGACTCTGACTGCGGTAGTCCCGATCGCGTATACTTTGCCGCCAGCAGCCTTGGTGGACTCGATTAGATCGATCGATTCTTGGGATATTTCCAGCCATTCGTGGTGCATCTGGTGGGTGGTGATATCTTCGACTTCGACGGGGCGAAAAGTACCGACTCCGACATGGAGGGTGACATAGGTTTGGTTGATGCCTTGAGCCAATAATCGATCGAGCAATTCGGGTGTAAAATGCAGTCCAGCGGTGGGTGCAGCGACTGCTCCAGGGACTTTTGCATAGACAGTCTGGTACTGATCGGGAGTCGATGTACTAGCATTGATATAGGGTGGTAATGGCATCTCGCCAAAGTCTGCGAGAATGGAAAGCAACGGGATATTGTCAGGCAAATCAAACTGCAATAATCTACCGCCAGTCTGCTCATCTGTACCGATAATTGTGGCGGTAAGTTGGGATATCTTGGCGTGAGTGTCACGAGCGGGGAAGATAATTTGAGTACCAAGTTTAAGCTTCCGCCCTGGCTTGACTAATGCCAGCCAGCAGTTGTGTGTTTGTTCAGATATGAGGAGGATTTCTACAGCCGCACCTGTGGGTTTAAATCCATAAATCCGCGCTGGAATCACGCGAGTATTATTAAATACGAGTAAATCTCCAGGATTCAAAAAATCGCTAATCTCATGAAAGTGGCGATGCTGATATCCATCATCCAGTTCAACAACTAATAATCTCGATCGATCCCTCGGTACTAGAGGAATCTGAGCAATCAGCTCATCTGGTAAATCATAATTATAACTGCTCAATAACCGATCTATATTAGTACTCATCTTAAAACTTGGCTTTGTCAATTCCCGCTATCAACTACTTGTACTGTTCGCGTAGCGTCTGCCTTAGCAGAGCGTAGCCGTTCGCGTTGGCAAAGCCTGCCGTAGGCACAGCGTCTGCTCTAGCAGAAGTATCAACTATCAACTATCAACTAACCCTCATGTCTACCATCATCTGTCTGGGCGAAGTTTTATTCGATCTACTTGCAAACCAGAGTGGTGTGAGTAGTGAAAATGTCATGTCTTGGACTGCTTTACCTGGTGGTGCGCCTGCGAATGTTGCTTGTGCACTGGTAAAAATGGGAGATCGATCGAGGTTTATTGGGTGCGTTGGCAATGATGATGCAGGTGTAAAGCTATCAACTAAGTTGTTAACTGAAGGAGTCGATATTACTGGACTTCAGACTCATTCTATCGCGCCAACTCGTCAAGTACAAGTATTGAGAACAGCCGATGGCGATCGAATCTTCGGTGGTTTTGGTGATATTGCTACTGATAAATTTGCCGATGCTCAACTAAGTGAAGTGTCAGCAGCATTATTTAAAGATGCAGATTTCTTATTATTGGGAACATTAGCTCTAGCTTATCCCCATAGTGCTGCAAGTACATGGAAAGCCGTAGACTTAGCGCAAGAGTATGGGGTGAAAATCATGGTTGATATCAATTGGCGACCAACTTTTTGGACATCGGCAGAAATTGCTATTCCTCAAATCAAGCAGTTATTAATCATGGCAGATTATGTCAAGTTTGCACGAGAAGAAGCAGAATTAATTTATGGTAAAACATCACCGGAATCTCTCTGTCAATATTTACCAAGAGCTAAGGGTATTTTCGTTACAGATGGTGGCAATATTTGTGAGTATTGGTTAGATGGAGTAAATGGACAACAACCAGCTTTTACAGTTGATACCGTTGATACAACAGGTGCTGGGGATGCTTTTGTTGCTGGAATATTGCATCAGTTAAGCAGGGGAAATAAGTCTGCGGCAGAGATAGTTCGCTATGCAGCAGCGGCTGGAGCCTTGACTACAAAACAACCTGGCGCGATCGATTCTCAGCCAACAGATGCTGAAATTTTAGACTTTTTAGATAGACATGTTTCTGTTTAGCGATCTAGTTAATCGCTAAATAAATGATCGATGAATCAGTCGATCTAATTTTTACTTTCGCAGGAATTTTAATGGTTGAGATATCCTATATTGCCTCTGGATCTACACCCATTGCTTTAAGTTGTTTTGCCAAGCGAATACTTTTTGCCTCTGCTATTTCAGCCCGTTGAGATTCTGTTTCAGCCCGTTGAGATTCTGCTTCTGCCCGTTGACGTTCTGCTTCTGCCCGTTGACGTTCTGCTTCTGCCCGTTGACGTTCTGCTTCAGCCTGCTGGCGTGCTGCTTCAGCCTGCTGACGTTCCTCAGCTACCTGTTGGCGTTCCAGCTCCAGCAATTCCCCACCCCAGAGCACTAAATCTCCTGATGATTTCCACCATCGGAGCCAGCAACCTGCATAATCAGCTTTTTCCCCAATCCAGGTTCCTAAAAATAAGCCTAGAGATTCAATCCAAAAGCGTTGATTTTGATCAGCAGTAGCTATTTGATACTTGCCATCTAGCAGATGATAGACTTCTAGGACTTGAAGTTGAGGATGAAAAATCACATAGGTGGGGACTTTTAGAATTTGCTCATAAAAGTACCACTTGCCATAGGGGTAGTGAGGATTGACTGAATATTCTCCCCCATCTGTAGCAGAGATAAACTCCATTACAATGGCAGGCAAGTCACCCTCAGTGCAGGGAGTGTAGCTGCGCCGAGTCTCACCATTCGGAAATGGCTCCACCGCAGGGACATATACCCAGTCAGGAGCTTTGACAACAGTTTTGCGGTTTACAGTCGCACAGATTCCAAAGTTCGTGGCAATGATTACTGATTCGAGAATTAAGCCAGCTAGCTCTAGCGATTCGCGCAGTGCAGCAGCCAGCAGGGGTTGTAGATTACTTTCCACTGGTTCGTCGGGTAATACAAAATCGGGTGGGAGTTCTTCCCAGGTAATGGAAAGCGGTGTTTGCTGAGACTGAATGAGTAGTGTATTCATAACCTGTCGCTAACTGCCAATGGAGTCAGAATTAGTTCTATTTTAACAGCTAGAAAACCGATCGTACTGTTAGATAACCCAAGTTGCTACCTAGAAACTGCTGAGGTTATGGGTAGCAACTTGGGTTAGATAATTTCTCCACATTTCTCGCTCTTGAAGAAAAGTGTGGGTGGAGCTAGCGCAATCTAGACAACAGCAGTGGGAGCTTTGACTTTCAGGCTGACAACTAAATCGTTAAAATCTTTGTCACCACCGCCATACATATCTTCAACCCCGAAGGTATTATCGCCAATTAAGCGGAAATGATTGGTTTTATCAGGATTAGCTCCGAGATAGTTAAAGTAGGCATGAATATCATTTGCACCGCCACCGTTGGTGGGGTTTTTAGAAACAAAGTCACCCAACGTACCTTGAGCCACAACTACTGGCGCGTAAATTTTACCACCACTAATACTTAGGTCTATTTTGGTATCACTTTTACCTGATTGCAGTGAATTAGCGAGAGCATTTTTAATTGCTTCAACTGCATAACTAGCATCACCTGGATTGACAAAACTACCATCGATGAGTTTGATTGTGCCTAGTGCATCTTCAACTGTATAAAAACCGACATTGTTATTGTAGGCGGCGTTGCTGGTGGTGGTAATATCTGCTTTGAGAGTTTGTCCAGCGAAACTAGCAAGATTGAGATTCACGGCTGTCGATGTCGGCGTAAGTTTGACGACATCAAGGACTAGATCCTGCGGATTTGTAACGGTGGTAAAGTTAGCTTGAACAATAACATCGTTAAAATCTTTGTCACCACCACTACGTGTATCTTCAAAGCCAAAAGTGTTATCACCTAACAACCGAATGTATTCGATTTTATCAGCATTGGCTGCACTATAAGCAGTGTAGACATTGCTGAAGTTAAGATTGGCACTATCTGGTTTATCATTGGCAATGATTAGCGGCGCGTAGATTGCACCACCTTGAACATTACTACGACTGGTAACTGTTTGACCATTGACACCGAGCAAGTCGATGTTTGTCAAGCGGTTTTGGATAGCGGTGGTAAGATAGCCAGCATCACCAGGTTTAAAAGTTACTCCAGTTTGCGAAATAATCGTACCTTGAGCATCTTCAACTTTGTAGAAACTGACGTGGTTATCATAACCAGCAGATCGTTGAACATTGAATGTTGCTTGGACGGTTTGATTACTACTTACTGATTGTAAGTCGATGATTTTGGCGACGTTTTGGAGGCTAGATCCTAATAGTTGTTGATTTCTGTCAATTACTACGTCAGGGTTGATATTACCAGCGGGAATAGTTGGTTTAGGATCGGCAATTTCGACAATTATCGACGGTTTCTCGATGATTTCAGATTTAACATTATCGATGGGGCTAATTGGATTAGCATCGACAATTACTGGTAGTTCTTCAATTACCTCAGGGATGAGCGGAATAAGATCGATAACTACTGGAGCTAAATCATCATTCTCGATCGTACCAGTACCAGTTGCTTTACTAATAGATCCACCGACGGCATTTTTGAGATTTAGCAGGAAGGTTTCAGTAGCTTCGACATCAGCATCACCGTCAATTTTGACTGTAATAGTTTTGCGAGTTTCACCTGGGGTAAAGGCGGTGGTATCGGGAATCAGATCCGATGGTGCAAAACTGAGGGTGCCTTTTGTGGCAATGTAGTCACACTCAGAATCTGCTGTACCATCAGCACTGGCATAATCTACGGTTACTACGTCATCACTGCCTTTGCTCAGAGAGACAGTAAAGGTGAGATCCTTGGTGCCATTAGCTTCAGTAATCGTCACATCATCGATGCTAATTACGGGTGCTTGCTCATCATCGATGATATTCACCTTTGCGGTACCAATCGCTTCATCAAAGTCATAACCACTGCCTTTGCGGAGGGTGACGACACAACTGCGAGCCGCATTGTAAACAGCATTGTCGGCAACTGGTACGCCGAGCGTTGCAGTATTGCTACCTGCTGCGAAGGTGACAGAACCAGTCTGAGTACTATAGCCCTGGCGAGTGGTAGCATTACCAGATAGATCGAAATCGATCGTTAAGGCAATATTTACATCCCCACCAGTTCGCGCAAAGGTAAATAAGCCTTCACCAATACCTTCGGTTGAAGTGGCATTTGTTGCGACAACAGTGATGGTTGGATTAGTCGGAATGATAGGTACGATTGGAGCCAGAATTACGACATCAGGTACAACCACTAATTCTGGAGTCGGTACGACTGGAGCTGGAAGTACAATATCGGGAGGAGCAACAACTACTGGTGTTGGTACTACTTCTATGGGAGTCGGAACTACTACCGCAGGCGCAACGATTACGTCTGGAATTGGTACGATTGAGGCTGGAATGATAACCTCAGGCGGAGCAACAACTACTGGCGTTGGTACTACTTCTATGGGAGTTGGAATCACTACCGCAGGCGCAACGATTACGTCTGGAATTGGTACGATTGGGGCTGGGATGATGACATCAGGTACAACTACTACTGGTACTTTGGGCAAATCATCATTTGTGATTGTACCTGTACCAGTTGCTTTGCCGAGTGCGCCGCCAACAACATTCGTGAGGTTGAGCGTGAAGGTTTCGTTGGCTTCAATCTCAGGATCACCGTTGATTTTGACAGTGATGGTTTTGCTGGTTTCACCTGGAGTAAATTCGGTGGTACCAGCAATAATGTCGGATGGAGTGAAGTTGAGAGTGCCTGTGGTGGCGAGGTAGTCGGTACCAGCAGTTGCTGTACCGTCAGCAGATACATAATCTACTTTGACAATATCGTCGCTGGCGTTGGTGAGAGAGACTGTAAATGTCAGATCTTTAGTGCCATCATTGCCTTCGATAACTGTGGCATCGTTGATGCTAATCACTGGTGCTTTATCGTCATCGACAATTGTAACTGTCGCCGAGCTGCCACCAAAGCCACCCGCTCCACCTGCGCCGCCACCAGCACCGCCAGAACCGCCAGAACCACCGCCAGAACCACCAGAGCCGCTACCAATGCCGCCGCCGATGCTGTAGCCAATGCCGCTGCGAAGCTGAATGATACAGCCGCGCAGAGCACTGTAGACAGAGTTGTTGGCGACGGGTACGCCGAGAGTTGCAGTATTGCTACCTGCTGCAAATGTGATCGAACCTGTTTGAGAACCATAGCCTTGGCGGGATGTGGCATTGCCTAAGACATCGAAATCAATAGTTAAGGATCGATCGAGATTACCACCCGTTCGATAAAATGTGAATAATCCTTCCCCTGTACCTTCGGTAGAAATTGGAGTCGTCGCCGCAACGGTAATTGAGGGCAGGGTGTCATCGTTGGTGAGCGTACCTGTAGCGGTGCTGCGAGTGATGCCGCTGGTATTTTGAGCATCGCTGAGATTGACAGCAAGAGTTTCATCGCTCTCAAAGTCTTTGTCCCCATTGATAGCGACGTTGATAGTTTGAGTGGTTTGGAGCGGATTGAAGGTAGCGGTACCATTGCCTACTTGATAATCAGCGTCTGTGTTCGAAGTACCAACGATGGTAGCTGTGCCGTCGGTGGTGTTGTATTTGACAGTGACGGTTTCGACGGTGGGATTGCTGAGAGTGAAGTTAAAGCCTAAGTTGTTGAGGCTATTACCTTCTGCTTGAGTGGCATCGGCGATAGTAATAGTTGGACGAAGATCGTTATCTGCGATCGAGACTATACCAGTATTATTAGTAGGATCGACGCGATAAGTTGCGGGACGGTTATCACTGGCAACAAAGAAATTAGTCGGCGAATTGACACTATCATCCTTGAGGGTAAGAATGACTGTTTCAGGCGTTGTACCTTCAAAGATATTGTCGTCGGTAGGATTGAGGACAACCTTGGCGGTAGTGCTACCAGCAGCGAAAGTTACCGCACCAGGAATCGAATAGTCAGAGCCGTTTGCAGTGCCACTGAGATTATATAAGAATGTTTTCTCAACAGTTTCACCACCAACACGAGTAAAGGTAAATTCACCCAGATTTGCAGGTTGCTCAGTTAATGTTTCACCAGCTTCGGCATCCGTAACAGCGACACTAATTGTCGGTAAATCGTCGTTATTAATCGTGCCTGTGCCTGTACCAGCAGTTAAACTAATTACCCCATTCGTGGCATTACTCAATACCGCGCTGAACGTTTCATTCGCCTCGAAAGTGAGATCGCCATTGAGATCGACATCCACAACTTGGCTAGTTTGTCCAGGGGTAAATGTGACTGTTTGATTAGTGATGGCTTGATAATCAGCATTCGCTACGGTAGCCGTACCGTCAGCCGTGGCTAGATTGACTGTGATTGCTTCGGTTGAGGCATTGCTGAGACTGACGGTAAATCCAGCTTTACTAGTGCCAGTATTGCCCTCCGCGACTGCAATATTGCTAACTGAAATCACTGGGCGACTGTCGTTATCAGCGATATTAATCGTACCTGCATTACTATTACCCAAGAGGTAATTGGTGCTAGGAGTGAGGGTGAGAATCACACTTTCAGAAGTCACACCTTCAAAGATGGTGTCATCAATCGTCGCCAGATTGACTAGAGTTGTATCTGCACCAGCGGCAAATGTGGCAACCCCAGTAACCGCTTGATAGTCGGAGCTAGTAGCTGTACCGCTGAGAGTATAGGCAACGTCAATCGCGGCGGTGAGATCGCCTGTGCGAGTGAGTGTATAGGCACCATTAGCACCTTCAGTAATGTTGGGATTAGCAACGCCGACATTGATGCCGTTATCGTTGTCGAGAATCGTGCCTGTCGCTGTAGCGCGAGTGATTCCCGTTGCTGAGACAGCATCGCTGAGGGTGACGGTAAAGGTTTCATCACCTTCGATGCTGAGATCGCCAACGATGGGGACAGTGACGATTTGGCTGATTTGTCCTGGGGTGAAGGTGACGGTGCCAGTTGTGGCGGTGTAGTCGTTGCCATCTGCGGTGGCGGTACCATTGCCAGCCGTGTATTTGACGGTGACGGTTTCGGTGGAGGGATTGCTGAGGGTAACGGTAAATGCGGCGTTATTAGTGCCCGTATTACCTTCAGTTACGCTGGTGTCAGCGATACTAATTGTGGGGCGGGAATCGTTATCTGTGATCGATATTGTGCCAGTATTATTAGTAGGATTGATTCGATAAGTTGCTGGTCGATCGAATCGTCGATCGGCAAAGAAACCAAAAGCAAAGAAGCTATCATCAATTAGGGTGATAATCGCTGTTTCAGGAGTCGCACCTTCAAAGATATTATCATCAGTGGGCGTGAGCACAACCTTAGCAGTGGTGCTACCTGCGGCAAATGTGACTGAGCCAGGAATCGAATAGTCAGAGCCGTTTGTAGCTGTACCGCTGAGGTTATAGAGGAAATTTTTTTCGGTAGCGATACCACCAACGCGGGTGAAGGTAAATTCACCCAGATTCGTAGGTTGTTCAGCTAATGTTTCCGCAGCATCGGCATCAGTAACGGCAACACTAATTATCGGTAAATCATCGTTATTAATACTGCCAGTACCAGTACCCTCAGTCGTACTAATGACACCATTAGTCGGGCTACTTAATGCTACTCCAAAGGCTTCGTTATCCTCAGGATTTAGATCCCCATTGACAGCAACATTGACAACTTGGCTAGTTTGTCCAGGTGTGAACGTAACTGTCTGATTGGTTAAGGCTTGATAATCGTTACCTGCGATAGTAGCTGTACCATCAGTCGTGGAGAGATTGACTGTAACTGTTTCTGTGGAAGGATTGCTGAGACTAACTGTAAATGCAGCGTTGGTGGTGCCTGTATTTCCTTCGGTTATCGGTACATTACCAACTGAGATCGTCGGAAGACTATCATTATCGCTAATATTAACAGTACTTGTATTGGTATCGATCGAGTAATTAGTACTCGGCGTGAGCGTCAGCACAACTGTCTCAGGTGTTGCACCTTCAAAAATCGTGTCATTAATTGCATTCACATTCACAACTGCGGTAGCACTCCCAGCAGCAAAGGTAACAGAAAGCGGCAGACTGTAATCAGTTACATTCGTCGCCGTTCCCGTCAGGGTATAGGGAACTGTCAAAGCATTGGCAATCACACCAGTGCGAGTGAGCGTAAATTGCCCTGGGGTAGCACTACCTTCAGCCGTATTTGTGCTGCTAGAAATAGTAACTGTCGTATCATCGCTGATAATAGTGCCAGTCGCTGTCGTCGTAGTCGCCAATGTCCCATTTGTCGGCGTACCGAGAGTTACGCTAAATGTTTCGTCTGGTTCAATCTTGGTATCACCGTTGATAACGACACTGATATTTTTGGTAGTTTCACCAGGGAGAAAAGTCAGCGAACCAGCAGCAGCACCCACATAATCATTATCGCCAGTGGTTGCCGTACCATCAGCGGTGGTGTAGGGAACCGTAACAGTTTTGGTAGTTGGATTGCTCAGTTTGACATTGAAGGTGGCAGTATTCGTACCAGATTGTCCTTCGGCGACTGGAGTAGCATTGCTGATACTGACAACTGGTGGTAGGTCATTGAGCACCGTAAAGTCACTGTAGCTAAATGCCGTTGAGGTCAAATTAACGCTGGTACTATCGATACCTTGAAGTACCGCAATCAGTTCACTACCACGAAAGAGCGCGGTATTCGGCGGGATGACACCGCCAACAGCAGGTAAAGAACCACCGACAGTAGTTGCGCTGACGGAATAGTCAGTAGCGGCACCCCGCAGTTGGATTACATCCTGAGTCAGACTAAAATCGGTGATTTTGGCATAGTCGCCATTGCCGCTGGTAGCATAAAAGTCTTTGCCATTGGCAGAGAGGACGAAGATATCATTATCTGCTCCACCTGTGAGGGTATCGATTTCAGCATTTCCAGGGGTTGCATCATTGCTATTGACACCGATAATGGTGTCGTTACCCGCATTACCATTGAGGGTGTCGTTCCCTTTAGCACCGATTAAAATATCATTGAGATTACCGCCAGAGATATTGTCATTCTTATCCGTACCAGTAATGTTAAAGCGTTCAACATTAGCATAACGAACGCGGTCAAAAACACCCGCAGCAGTAGCTTGGGCATAGAAACCACCAGTACCATTCGTAAAATTCTGA
>JANNDL010000059.1:0-5999 GCA_031387665.1 Chamaesiphon sp. OTE_75_metabat_95
TCGATTAGCTTGAGGACGCTTACTGGCACCTGTTCCCACTCTTCTGGGGTAATTGCTGCTATTAGTTCGGGCACTGTTTTTTCCATCTGCCTTACGTTAACAGATTTTCTCTATTTTTGTTACCCCCCGTGAACTTCTACCCCTTCGCGCTCGATTGCATGTGATGAGCAACCTTTCGCAGCATCCCTTGTTTGTCTTTATAGTCGAGGGTTTTCAAGTCTTTTAATTCTGGATCTACGAGTAGTCGTCCTACATCCCAATGATGCAATAACACTCGCGAAGCTTGACTATATAGCTCCGGTCGATCGCGCGGTAGTTCTTGATGCCGATTGAGAATTGCCATCATCGTCAGTAGCAACGGATTACCTGCCAATTCCCGAATCGATTTTGACTCGCGCAATGCTTTTTGCAATCGATCGCGTTTGCGCTCTTTATCCGCACCAACGGGGAATGTCAGATCGTGCCATCGCTGGATAAAACTTTCAATTTGGTCATCTTCGAGATCTTGCAACATAAAATGCTGAAATCCAGCACCACGAAGCCGTTGCACCCTATAACCAAATCGCCGTGACGTAGCAATTACCCGCACATGGGGATAATCATTGGTGAAGCGGTGAATATCCGTCACCACCTTATATCGCAATTCCGGATCGAATACTTCGTCGATGCCATCGAATAACGCGATCGCATGACCCGCATTGAGTTTATCGTGGAGTTGTTGTCGATCCAGTCTACAGGTGACATTACCACCATGCAGGAAAGTGAGAATATCTGTGCATGTTCCATCTTGTCGATCGCGTGCGTAAGTCCGTAACTCCACCAATAATGGCATAGGTGACACTGCTAAATCCCGAATCGGTAATTCTGCCCAAATTAAAGCTAGATACTGCAACAGCGACGATTTACCCGCCCCTGGATCGCCCAAAATCACCACCTTTTGGACAGGAGAATTACCAGTGACAATTTTGAGGATCGAGCAATTTACTGGCGATTGATATGCTTGATTCTTTGGCTGCAATTCCGCTGCGGCAATTTCCGCCTCATCTAATTGCCCTTCATTGCGCCATCTTTGCCCATGTTCTTTGGGCAATTCATACATCTGTGATAAATCTTCCTGATATTCCCGCACATTTTGGGGAACAAATATTCCCTCAAGCTTCAATTTATAGGCTGACCCATCTGTATCCAATGAATCTATTCGCAGATTGCCATACTTCTCTCGTAATCCCTCGGCATATTTCCTTAAATCAAACTCTGGGATAATTCCAACCAAATCCTTAATCCCCTCGGCTGTATCTATCTGAGCGTTAGCTGTATGTATCTTTTGGAGCTTTTCGGATTCAATAGCGATATTTTTAACAGCTCTTCTGTATGGTGTCCATACCTGTTCCCAGCTAAAATCGTCTGGTAGTGAAGGTGAAGTTATTTCTGCCCAAGCTCGATCTAGGATGCGGGTATCGATCGATCTACAATTTAGTTCAAATGCCGATGCTAAAACAGCCTCCACATCCTCTCGCCTCACAAACTGTTTCAGCGGCTCGACATACTCCCTAATTTGCTCTTCTCGACATTTGACATTGACTAATTCTTGCTCCATCAGTTGCAAAAATTCCTTCAGAGCTTTGCCATAAGCTTCTTTGAGAATATTTGGTTCAATGACTTTCTTGAGCGCGTCTTTGAAAAAATCCTTGGCAACATCCTTTCCTGTATCCTTGGCAAAGTCTTCTAGAATTGTTTGAGCTAACAAACCTACTGCCTTCGTGATTCCCCAAACTGCTAACAAATCCATCATTTCCCCAAAATCTTACTAAGATGCTGCTGTTAATATTTTGCCCATTTACTTAGCAGTTATCAGGGTGATGAGGATATCTAGAGCATTACTGAGAGAAACCCGTCGGGTTTCTGTCCGACAAGCTTAGAAGTTGCTGCATACCGATTATCATGTAAATAAAACTCCGATGTCGATCGACTACGTGCAGCAAGATCCAACTCCCACAGACCCTATCTCTAATCCATTAGTGGTTACGGTGATTACCGTTCAAGCTAGTTTTTGCTAGGTGCAGATCGATCTAGTTTGAGTTTATAGGCAAACTCTCCCGTCAATAATACGATCGAGACATGAGTCTGGATTACCTTGATCGGTTCTGTTACCGGATGGGGGTAAAATTCCGGTAGTAGCATCTGCTGAATTAATGCTGGGAGAGTAGATGCACTCATGGTGATAACAATTTACAATTTTACTAGGAGAAACTCCAGCTATCGAGGTATGAGATGCGATCGATTGCCAATACCAGGATTGATTGCTGGTGCTAAATCTCGATTAGGCATCTTTTCTAGAAAAGACCACAACTCTGCGCTAGTAAATTGATAATCATATCCTTCGGCAATCTGGACAATGACATCAAGATTGGTAGCTATTTGAATTCTTCTTTGCAAAGAGTTATCTTTCTCTACACAATCTCAATTCAGTCGAATCGAACTATTTTAGTTGAAAATAGCGATCGAACTTCAAGTTTTGGACTCAAACTCAGTCTCAAACCTTTTTCCAGAATTCTACAAAAAATTCAACATTATCAATCGGCTCGACTTCATGTTCCACTTCTGGTAGTACGATACCCTGCCGATCGCGATCAAGGATTATCTCAGTATGATATGGGTCGTGGATGCGATACATTAAACTACCAGATAGAACATGGATTTTACCCCATACACCTGTTTTTGTAGTGTGTCGCGCTCTTAATCCCTGCGGGATCGAATCGTTTGTAAATAAGGGTGTCCGGCGATAGGGAGCATAACCATCTGGGATCTCTTGCCTGTCACACAACACGCAATTCAGGAGTTGTCCTAGATGCTCGGAACGTCCTGACTCTGTAATTGTTCGTGCTCAAACTAGCGACCCCCAACTGAGTGACGGACAAATAACCGCAGTTAAAAATGCTCTATCTAAGGCTACATTTGCGAATAGTCCGCCGACGACTACAGCCGCGACTTATGTTGCCGATCCCCGCGTACCACAAATTCCAAGCTTTTCGTATACTGCGGGTACTCCACTTCCTAAAGCAGTTCCAGGCGCGATTGCATCGACGATGGGGGCGGGTGAGTATTCTCCACAATCGGCGACGACTGCATCGGGGGGCGATCCGAATGCCTTTGCCAACACTAAATTAACGTCCTTACCCTTTGTTGGCAAATTGCCTTTTGCCTCGGTTGTCGCGGCAAATCCTCAACTTGCCAAATTAAAGGTTGGAGACGTATTTCCGAGCTGGGGTGCTGCCGATCCCAGTAAATCTGTCGGAGATGTTGCTAATAGTCCTCTTGGTAAAGTTTCCCTACCTGCGGACGTTTTAGCTGCTACTCCAACGTCAAATCTCCCTGGCGTAACGACGACTCCATACAGTGATTATCCTGGTATCGGCAAACCGCCGCTGGATGCTGACGATCTGACAGTATATGTGAGCGAGCTTCCTGGCGTTTCCGATTTAACTTGGGATAAATTTGTCAAGATCGATGCCATTCCTAGTTCGATGGTACTAATGAAATTCGATCTTCTCCATTCAGGGCAAAAAGAATTAAGCGTTGCCAATGGCGATAAAGTTGCCGCAGGCAGCAATAAAGAGCCGAATGCTCCTTGTAAAAACTGCGATGCAGTCGAATTACTGAGTGCCATAGCTCCAAATAGCGACCTAAACCCTTACAACGGAACGATTTCACCGATTGGCTTACGGCTCAAGGGTGGTGAAGGACTGCTCGGAGATCTGACTACTGCCGCTGGAATGCGGGAGCCTTCAGGCTTTGAAATCCCATATATCGGCATTAATAACTGCGGATCGAAATGGTCTGCTGAGTCTCCCAATGTCAAAGACGGAACGATCCAACAAACACTCAATTTCCGTATTTGTTACGAGGTACTCTTTCTTGGTCGCCAAGCTACACCTTATTTTCTGCCTTTGCCTCTGCCGCTCCCAGCGAATGAAAAGCAAGCCAATTTGCTGCTACCGATGAAGGTTAAGCCCGTAGCAAATAAATTATTTCCATCGCCAACGATTCCATCGGTTCCATCACCATCGGTTCCATCACCTCCAGTGATAGCCTCAAACCCCACCACGTCATTCACAACACCTTCTGCATCGATGATTGGATATGACAAAGTAGCATTATTTGGGTCGGCTACCAAGAACTCATATAGTCCGACTTTAAATATCTATTCCGAGCGACAGGCTAAATTACCCACTGCTAACAGTTATCCAGTCTAACAAAACCATTCTGGAGGTCAGACCCTCAATGAGGAGTTTTAAGAAAATCAAATCGATATTACCATTAGCCTTACTGTTGTCTGTAATTGGTGTTTGTTTGACAACCCAATTAGCCAACTGGATTAAAGGTAAATTTCACGATCCGGTAAAGAATTTATATTCGATCGCAACAGATATCAAATCAACCAAGGAAATAGAGCAACTAGTCGAGCGCAGTGTTTACACTTCTAAAAGCTTTGTTGCCTCACAAGTTGCTAAGAAGATTCTCGCAGCGCAGATCGAAAGTGGCGGAACCACATTCACGATTTATCGATTTAATTTTCCTCAAACTTGTGGGAAAGCGGGTTGCTTGCATGTGGTGGTAGACGAGCGCGATAAACATACCGTCTCTTTACAGTTAATCGACCTACCAGACAAATCGTTCCCATTTTCATCTGTTAATAAAAAAGGCTGCTTTAATACCCAACAACCATTAAACAACTCGATCGACGATTATGAAATCTGCAAGCCAAGTTAGTTTCATTCCACCGCCACTGCTCAAGGCGACGAAGTTAGATTCCTCGCTATTGGCTATTTTTGGTCTGGGATTGCTATTTGTTATCCTCAGTATAATTCAGCGCAGAAACGGCAAAAAAGGGAAAACTGCTACCGCAAGGTGGGCGACCCCTAGCGAGATCCAACGGTGCCGCAAGCTGGCTAAAAGCGCAATCCGCAAACGTAGGTTCGATAATGCTGCTTACTATATTACCGAACCGATCGGTGCGCCAGTAAGCTCCCTAGATCGGGCTTTGGGGCGAAAGTTTGGCACGAATATCATGTTTCCAGAAATCAATCGCGGGCTATTTACTTGCGGTGGTACTGGTTGTGGCAAGACTGACAATATCATCAATCCTTGCCTACATTCTGCCATCGCTCAGGGAATGTCGATCGCTTTATTCGATGGCAAAGGGCGTGGCGGTCAAGCTGAGACGTTAATTCCGCTCGCCCTCAGACATGGTTACGAAGTCAGGGTACTAGCTCCAGGCGACCGGATTTCCAACACTTTCAATACTTTTGATTCGATTAAAGACGAGCGAGATGTTGCGGGGGCACGGGAGAGAGTAGCAGTACTAATCGACAATACCAGCGAAAAGGATGCCAAGAAGGACTCATTTTTCGATCCTGCGGGATCGTCTGTCTTATCTGGTGCCTTTTTACTGGCTAAGTGGGTCGCCAAAGTTGAAGGAGATCCGCTGCTCGCCAATATCTTAATGGTGAACCAGATCCTCAAGTTATCAAACCTATCCAAACGATTGATAGCTTGTCGCGACACCATCGATCCCTGGATATATTCTGAATTTGGAATCTTAACTGCAACTGGTAAAAAAGACGGCCAAAATAGTCCTGAAGGCAGTATTTTAGCCACAGCCATTAAAATGCTGGCTCCGCTGGTAATACCGAATTATCTCTCGACATTTTGCGGTAAAACCACCTTTCCAGGCTTCGACCCTCAAGATCCGCTCAAGGTTGATGGCAAGCAGATGGTCGTCTTTATGCTCGATCCCGACAACGTAGCCAGTACCGTGCCATTAATTGCGATGGCAATTCACCAAGTCGTCTCTTACAACAGGGTGAACGCACCAAAATGGGGTATGCTTCGATCGATAAAAACTAGAACAGCTAATTTAATAGTATTTATCAACTAGTTGCAATTACTACAATATCAACTAAAACTAAAATCAAATAAGAGATCGTATTAATTCGATT
>JANNDL010000060.1:0-4257 GCA_031387665.1 Chamaesiphon sp. OTE_75_metabat_95
AAAAATCATGAGTTGACTGGACGAATATTTGACAATCAGTATGACTTGGCTGTCGCCGTGATGAACGGAATGAAGGCTCGTGGCGATCGATACAACTACACTCTTGATCGTTTTATATTTAATTCCACCTAGCTACTTAATAGCAATAATCATTTATGTCGGATTAATAATACTAGGTACAAGAGTAAAAGATAAAATTTAATTAGAGATTGGAAATAGTCCAAGAGTTTTTATTCAAAGAATATAAGCAGAAAATGATGTCCCACTCAACTTTCACACTTCAGCATCGCACGATTGGTAGAGTCGCAGCTTGGGCTGTATTCTGCCTGGGTATTGTGTACGCTGTCACTACAATTTTCGGATTTCTCTCCCTCAAATCGCCTGACGATGCGATCTGCGATCCATTCTTTTCGATAATGGAACTGCTCATCATCTTAATAGCACCATTGATGGTCGTTAGTATGGTTGCCGTTCATGCCTACGCGCCACCTGATGCAAAGGTATACAGTCTGACAGCACTGATTTTTACGATCCTGATGGCAGGGATCACCTCCAGTGTCCACTTCGTGATCCTGACGGTGAGCCGACAGCTTGAAGCGAATAGCGTTTCTTGGCTGCTCTCATTCAAATGGCCATCGGTGGCATATATGTTAGACATCCTGGCGTGGGACTGGTTCTTTGCCCTCTCCATGCTCTTTGCTGCACCTGTGTTCGGGGTGGGTAGGCTGGAGCAAACGTTGCGGATGCTGATGATTGTCAGTGGTGTTCTGAGTCTCGCGGGGTTAATCGGTGTGCCACTTGCGAATATGCAAATTCGGAATATCGGCATCATTGGCTATGGTGTGGTGGCTCCGGTTGTATTTCTGCTGCTGGGCATAGTTTTCGGGCGGACTCAATATGTCTAAAATCCCTTTTACTACGGAACAATTTCTTCAGGTTTTCGAGAAGTATAATCAAGCTATATATCCGTTTCAGTTTGCACTAATTCTAGTTGCGATTATCTCAGTTTTCCTAGCAGCAAGTCGAAAACCATTCGCGAACAAACTTATTTCATCTTTACTTGGTTTTCTCTGGCTGTGGATGGGGATTGTTTATCATTTAATTTTCTTTACAGCAATCAGTCCACCCGCATATCTGTTCGGTACATTATTCATTATTCAAGGCTTGTTATTTTTATATGAAGGCGTGGTCAGGAATCGGTTGAGTTTTCGGGCTAGCCAAAATTTTTACGACATTTTCGGTGTAATTTTTATTGCTTATGCCCTGATAATTTATCCATTAATTGGCTATGCCCTAGGACGAACTTTCACGGCATCGCCTACCTTCGGTGTACCATGCCCGACAGTCATTTTTACGTTTGGATTGCTGATTTGGACAGATAAAAGGTTTCCATTGAGTTTATTAATTATTCCAGTTCTGTGGTCGCTGGTCGGAACTTCGGCGGCATTGAATTTTGGGATTAAAGAAGATTTTGGGTTACTTGTTGCCGGAACGATCGGCACAACTATAATTATTTGGCACAATTTAATCCAAAAAATGGAGAACTTATTCTGAAGGGGCGATCGTTACCCCTTCAGCCCATTGACTCATTTATTCGCATATAAAAATTTGCCAATATTATCAATGTTTTATATATCTACAGATCGCGTAGCGTCGGCTGTGCCGAACCCTTGTCTCCCTCACAGATTCCTCATCTTTGTACAGTATTGTTAAAGTTGAACGATCTCCTGATTTTTCGATGGTTAGTCAAATTTCCAAACCTAGTTCCGAATCACTCAATCTATCCAGTCCCCAGGGTTTACTATCGACGTTGCAACAACTACGCCAGACCGTCGAAAGCGAAGGAAAAGCCACCTTTGACAAGTGGAACCCGCACATTCAGCGGACGGCGTTTATCGACAGTGCCGTGAATTTAGCTGAGTATTTAGCTTTGCGTCGGCACGATCTGCGCTCTCTCCAAGCTGCGCTGATGCCTTGGGGTTTATCCTCATTAGGTCGGATTGAAGCACGGGTGATGCCCAATCTCGATGCTGTAATTGCCACTCTGGAGGTCATCTGTGGCTCTAAATCGGAGCGACATTGCCAGCGTCCACCGATCGAGTTTTTCTTTGAGGGCGACCGATTTCTACAGCAACACACGGAAGAATTATTCGGTCAGTCCTCACCCCACCGTCGCGTCAGAATTATGGTGACGCTGGATACTGAAGCCGCCACCAACTATGAGCTAGTGCGAGGTTTTATTCAACGCGGCGCAAACTGTATGCGGATTAATTGCGCCCACGATAGTCCAGAAATCTGGCAAGGCGCGATCGATAACATCCGCCGCGTAGAACAAGAAACAGGCACGCCATGTAAAATCATGATGGACTTAGGTGGCCCCAAAATCCGCACTGGGGCTGTACTTGCGCCACACCATAAAAAACGGGTATTTAAAGGCGATCTCATCGTCCTCTCGCGGCGCGTACCCGATTCCGAAAGTGCAGCAGATCCGGCTAAATCGACTCATGTAGAGCAGTTCCAGACTAGCTGTACGATTCCAAGTATTCTCGATTTATTAGCTGTTGACACCCCTGTATCCATCGACGACGGTAAGATTCTGACTCGTGTAGTCGATACCCAATACCACATCGCCCACGAACAGCCAGGACTTTTATTAGAAGTGACAAATACCAGTCCCAAAGGAGTCAAGCTCAAACCTGAAAAGGGAATGAATTTCCCAGCTACAGTTTTAGATCTGAGTCCACTAACTGAACAAGATTTAACGGATCTAGATTTTGTCGCGGTTCATGCGGATATTGTCGGTTACTCATTTGTCCAACGACCTACCGATATTGAATTACTGCAACAAGAGCTAGATAAACGTTGTGAAAACCGACTGTCCCCACCAGCGATCGTTGCCAAGATTGAAACCGCAATTGCCGTTACTAATCTGCCCGAATTAATCGTCTATGCCGCCGGAAAGCGATCGTTTGGGGTAATGATTGCCAGAGGCGATTTAGCCGTTCAAATTGGCTATCAACGTCTCACCGAGATCCAAGAAGAAATGCTGTGGATTTGCGAAGCGGCACATATTCCAGTGATTTGGGCAACCCAAGTATTAGAGAATTTGGTCAAAGATGGCATTCCTTCGCGGGGCGAGATGAGCGATGTCGCCATGTCCGAACGTGCTGAGTGTGTGATGTTAAATAAAGGCCCATTTATTGCCGAAGCGATCGATATTCTTGATGATGTTTTAACGCGGATGGAAGCTCATCAATTGAAAAAAACGCCCCAACTGCGGGCACTCCATTCATGGTAATTATTTTAACTACCAATCCAAACTATGAAAGTTGCTATTTTTAGTACCAAGTCATACGATCGCCAATTTTTTACAGCCGCAAATACCCAACATCAACATCAATTAACATTTTTGGAACCTAAGCTCGATCGACACACCGCCATCCTTGCTAAAGATGCCACCGCCGTTTGTATCTTTGTTAATGATGAAGTTGATAAAGACACACTAAAGGCTCTCGCTAGCGATCGTGTTAGCCTAATTGCTCTGCGCTGTGCTGGGTATAACAATGTCGATGTGGAAACAGCCAAAAATCTGGGCATCAAATTAGTGCGAGTCCCTGCCTATTCCCCCTATGCCGTCGCCGAACATACCGTGGGATTAATCCTGACACTCAATCGCAAATTACATCGAGCATATAACCGCGTCCGCGAGGGCAATTTTTCGCTCGAAGGATTACTGGGGTTCGATTTACATGGACGGACGATCGGGATTATTGGTACGGGTAAAATTGGCACAGTCACCGCTCAAATTATGACAGGGTTTGGTTGCAAAGTTATTGCTTACGATCTCTACCGCAATCCCGACTGCGAGGCAATTGGAGTCCAATACATGGAGCTATCTCAACTGTTTTCCCAGTCAGATATTATTACACTCCATTGTCCATTAACTCCAGAAAACTATCACTTAATTAACAAAGAGGCGATCGCCCAAATGAAGCCTCATGTGATGCTAATCAACACTAGTAGGGGCGCATTAATCGATACAAAAGCCATTGTTACTGCACTCAAATCATCCCAAATTGGAGGATTAGGATTAGATGTCTACGAACAAGAGTCAGCACAGGGTGAACGCACCAAAATGGGGTATGCTTCGATCGATAAAAACTAGAACAGCTAATTTAATAGTATTTATCAACTAGTTGCAATTACTACAATATCAACTAAAACTAAAATCAAATAAGAGATCGTATTAATTCGATT
>JANNDL010000064.1:0-11553 GCA_031387665.1 Chamaesiphon sp. OTE_75_metabat_95
CAAGATCAAGAGTCTATCCTCTTATTCCAATCTATTCCCAGGTAACGATCGAATGGTGTTTATGCACTTTTGAGCTAGGTGATTCCCGATAAAGCCTCTCCGCAAGGAGAAAACCCGTTTGTTGGGTATAGTCTTTATCGGGAATCACCTAGCTCAAAAGTGCATAAACACCATTCGATCGTTACCTGGGAATAGATTGGAATAAGAGGATAGACTCTTGATCTTGTGCTGCTGAAGATCGACTTTTTGCAACACTGGTGAACTCGAAATAATTACGACCGTCTTAGGTTGTAATTGTCCTGGTGTCGAAATTTGGTAGGCACCGAGTGGCAGATCTGCAAACTCATAGCTACCATCAGCCTTGGCGATCGTCGTTTTCCGAATATTATTACTATTCGTGCCGACTGCCGTTACCTCTACGCTTGGAAGTGGTTTGCCAGTAGAGTCCGAAACCACTCCGGCGACTGTATAAATCGGCGTTAAGGGGATAGCAATCGTCGTGTAGCTACCGAGAGCAACATTGACGCGGAGCGAGTCAACTGGCTGATCATCAGCACCAGTCATCCCACTGCGCCAGCGAGGGGGAAGATGTGCCGCATTGAGATCGATCCGATAGCTGCCAGGGGGGCTGGCGATTTCGACTCGATTTGCTAATTTATTGGTCTGACTGGGATTGAGGGGCTTTTTGTTGAGCATTACCAATTCTGGATGCCAGTAACTTTCCTCACCTGTGTCTTGAATACCATTGCGGTTGCGATCGAAAAATGTCTGAATCGCAATCCCCCCACGAGTCCGCAGATCTTCTACCCGCGTAGTTGCCGCTTGTTTCCCCGATTGAAAATCCAGGGTGGATTGCAGTTCTAGTGAAAAACTCTCCCGATTGCTTGAAGCTGAAATCCCCTGATATCGACCAATGAACTGCAAGCCTGGAGCCATTGTCATCCCCAAGCCAGCATTAAAGCCTTTACCCAGCCGACTTAAGCCATAGCCCAGATCTGCTTGGAGCGGCGTAGACTGATATCGCCACAGCAGTTGACCGAAGGTAGTCGGGCTGGCAGTAGTTGTAGATTGATAATTGATAGCGAGATTTTGAGTACTACCTGTCGCGGAGGGCAATCGATAGCTAACTTCCGAATTGAGACTGATCTCATTTCCTTGCAGTCCCAGTTGCCATTCATTTTGTTGATGGCTGGCACTCCAGCGCAAGAAAGATTTGCTATCAAAAGTTCCTTGAACATTACTATTACTATTGGGTGCGAGGCTGAAATTGTAGTTACCACCGATCGCCACCCCCGACAAACTATCATACTTACTACTAGCCGTAAATTTTGGCGTAAGCTGCCAATTGACATCAGCCCGACTAGATAGCTTATCACTACTAAAATTGGCACTCAGAGTTGACGATGGTTGATAATTAACGTTGCTGACCATATCCCACCGTTCCCCCGTTACCGCCGAGATCGATGCTTGCAGCGGCACCCCTGTAGGCTGCCAAAATACTTCGCCCAAACCCCTAACCGCCAACGGATCGGCAATTATCCCCGCTCCGACGGTGACAGATTCACTGATTCCCCGTCGATAAGCCGCACCACCCTGTAATCCATCCAACTTACCGACAAATTCCGTCGGCTTGCGATTGTAGTTTGCCCCTGCCGAAGCAATCCATGCACCAGTGCCAGCAGATAATTGCCCTGGTACCGTCGTAAACGTCACATCGCGCACCTGCGGATCCGCAGTGAGCTGTCCGCTGGGATATAGTAACAGCCGATAACCGCTGCCAAAGTCCCCTTCCTTACTCACGACCACATTCTCAAACCGGAACACCCCCGAACTATCGACCAAAACCTGACCGATAACTTCAGTATTAAAGCCCTTAATCAGCCTTACCACTGTTCCGGGCTGCGCCGTCCCAATCACCGTCCGTCCCAACCGACTAGATTGGAGTCGTTCATTCGGCACAAAGTCGCCCCCAGACAGTGATGTCGGTGGCGTAAAATCTTGTCGCTGAATCGTCGTAATCCCCCAGTAGCTACCCGTCGGATTGCCCTGTCTGCGCCAAAATGGACTTTGGGAGCCAGCAATCCAGTCGGCACTGGCATTTTGATTGATCGCGACAGCCTCACTCAAGCCCCAAGTCAGGAGGTTGGCCAGTTGGGGCTGATCCACTCGGAGATACCAACTAGATCCCAAAACTGTGCCGACAGCTTTAAATTCACCCTGTGTATTGAGCTGACTATTGGTTGCACCACTGAGATTGATGCGTTCACTCACCGCGCTCAAATTGGCGACAGGCGGATCGACACTCACCAATCCATCCAAACTAACCGTCGGGTCTGCTGCGGTCGGTTTGGGCGGATTCTTGGGCAGTGTGTAGCTAAATTTGAGCGCGACCTCTTTCTCATCAAACTCAACTTTCAGACCTGGGAATTTTTGCAATTCACCAATCGTAATTACTCTGCCTAATTGTGGATCGGCTTTGAATTGAATCGGGTGCAGTCGAACCTGAAGATAGGCTGATTTCAGTTCGATTTCGCCAGTAGGTAACGGCTGCTGCTTGATCTCCAATAGCTTGAGCGTAGCATCGAGGGGCACTAACCATCGATCGAATCTAACTGGCTGTTGCTGCTTATTAAGTTCACCTTGTACCCCCAGTTGCTGCGGTGATAGATTATTGACGATCGATTTAACCTTGGTCAAAACCACTTTGTCAGGCACAACTGGGGTAGGGCTATCAACGGGTGTCGATGGCGGCACTATCGGTTCAGCCGCAATCCCATTACTCGCAAATCCACCCCACAGCAAAATTCCCGCCAGCAGATGTAGCTCTTGGCGGAAATATTTGCAGTAATAGCTCGAATTGGAACGCAATTGTTACAAAATCTAGAACCAGTTAGATCCTAGCAGATCGCCTAAAAAAGTTACAAAATAGCTACTGAATCCCAGCAATATTCTGGATCGATCTTCACAACCTCGATCCAGATGAGTATGTTAGACGATGAATTGATTCCTCAGCGTCAAGAGCACAAATTGAAACTTGCATTGAGTCGTTCACTCTCTGGGCATAAAATTGACAACCAGATCGTTAATATTATTAGCACCGAATTTAACACCACTAGAATTTATCTATGTTTTCGCACTTCACTGATTGGGAATTGACCATCTATGGTATCGTCATTGCCATCTTCACGATCGCACCACTGCCACTTTTTCCAGAGCAACATCCGCAGCCAAAACCAATCTTTCATCTCAGTCAGTCTGCCCAAGAGCTGCCTACGGTCAAAACCGCTAACCAACTTGGGTTAAGATGATATAGCCCTTCCGCTAATCGATTCTCTACACGAGAGACTTCGCCAACGAAATGTCCCAAAGCAGCTTGCCGTCAACCGCTGAAGATTCAACCTTGCCAACGATCGATTGGTCTGCGGGGATGGGTTATCGAAGGTTGAAGGCAGCCATCGTGCTAGGGTGTCTGTGGTTGGGGATTGCCGGATTGCATCTGATTAGTTGGGGTTATATTGTCGTCTGGATAGTCACTGGTATCTTTTGCGTGCGAGCATTGAAATTGGTAACTACCAAAGTAGCTGCGCCACCAGTATTGATTCCACCCCAGACTTATCCATTTATTTCCCTGGCAATTGCTGCCAAAAATGAAGCTGCCGTAATTACCAACTTGGTAGAAAGTCTATGCAGCTTGGACTATCCAGCCGATCGATATGAAGTGTGGGCGATCGACGATAATAGTACCGATCGTACTCCAGAGATTTTGGATACCCTCGCTCAAAAATATCCCCAGCTTCAAGTACTCCACCGGACAGCAACAGATACAGGTGGCAAATCCGCCGCCCTCAACCAAGTTGTCACCCTGATGCAGGGTGAATTGATCGGTGTGTTTGATGCCGATGCTCAAGTCGCCCCCGATTTTCTCTACCAAGTCCTGGCTTATTTCCAAACTCCGAATGTTGGTGCGATCCAGCTTCGCAAAGCGATTAGCAATAGTGAAACCAACTTCCTCACCCGTGGACAGCAGGCAGAAATGGCTCTAGATGCCTATTTTCAGCAGCAACGAATCGGACAAGGGGGCATCGGTGAACTACGCGGCAACGGTCAATTTGTCCGGCGTACAGCGTTAATTAGTTGTGATGGTTGGAACGAATTGACGATTACTGACGATTTGGATCTGACGATTCGGCTGCATCTGACTGGGTGGGAGATCGAACTAATGTCTTATCCACCTGTGGAAGAAGAAGGTGTGACTACTTTTAAGGCACTGTGGAATCAACGCAATCGCTGGGCAGAAGGTGGATTTCAACGCTATCTCGACTACGGAAGATCGATCGCGAGCAATCGTCTGGGTACCAAAAAAACCATTGATTTAGTCTCCTTTTTAGCAATTCAATACCTACTGCCACCCGCAGGTATTCCCGATTTACTGATGTCCATCTGGCTCAAACATCCGCCGCTATTGCTACCGATGACAGCTACGCTAGGCGTAGCTCTGCCATTGTGGTCAATTTGGGTCGGATTGCGGCGCAGCTATCAGCAGGAAAACCGCACCGTTAGTATGTTCACTCGCATCACTCAATCTGCGATCGGTTTATTATTTATTCTCCACTGGCTAGTCGTCATGCCATTCGCGATCCTCCGCATGGCAGTTTTACCTAAACAGCTCAAGTGGGTGAAGACTTTGAGACAGGGGGATCTTTAGGGGTGTGGGGAGTGTGGGGAGATGGGGAGATGGGGAAGACTGTGCAGTGTACCTACGGTAGGCTCCCCCAACGACTACGCTCACTGAGCGGAGCCGTAAGCGCAAAGCGCAGGCTTCACCAACGCGTAGCGTCTGCCTGAGCAGAAGTGAACCCCCACTAAACCACTAAACCAAAAACTAATTCCCAACCACCAATAACACCCAAATTTATGGGAATACTGAGTATAAGTAGATATATTCTTACTTAGACCATTTATTCATCACCCCACAGTGTGGCACAATAAATGGGTAGGTCTAGGATCTACACCCGCTGCTCATCTGATGTATTACCCATGCAGGATTCTCGCGAAATTGACTATTTCGGACAACGTATTCTTCAGATCGTCCAGCCAATCGCGGCTGGTGGAGATCGACGAGAAGTACTAGCTCTTTTGGCACAATCTGTTGCCAATAATTTTGCAGCAGATGGCTGCTGGATATTGCAATGTCTATCTCCAGGTGTTGTCAGGGTTGCTGCGAGTGCTTGTGTGAACCATCGGGCGAACATCATCTCAAATCAAATCCCCAATCATCCAATTCCCGCCGCGCCAACTCCCACTCAGTGGAAGATGCCATTGTTGCCTGATTATCAGGTGACGATCGTGGAAACTCGCGATCGAGATCTAGTGACAGGCTACCTGATGGTGGCGACAAAAGGAGTGCAATGGTACCGAGAGACAAAATTAGTTTTTCAAATCGTCGCTGACTACGTTAGCACAGCGTTGATCGAAGAAGATCTTCAGGCGCAAGCACAGATTTCCCGCATTTATCCACAGCTACACCATCATCTGACTCAAGCAATTGTTGAAAATCAGCAGGTCGATCGACTGTTTGAAATCGCAGTGTCTGATATGGTGGAAGCATTAGGTCTCAAACGTGGACTAGTTTTGACGCTCAAAACTAGCGATCCAGCCAAGCAAAAGCCCGATCCTGCTCCACAAGCAACTGTGCCAGATCGTGAAACTGTTTCAGCATCAACATTGAAGCTGACAACCACATTGTCATCGATGGTCGCAAATTCATCAGCATTAACCAAATCTTCCGGCTCTGGAAAAACCACTACACAGGTACAAATCGTCACGACAATCGACGCGCGCAATGGCGATCTCAAGTCGTTACCACCATCGTTCCTGTTGGAAAATTCGCACTTGTGCAAATTAGCCCTAGCAAACGCTCCTAACCCCACGATCTTCGATCGACCCAAACATACAACATCAACCGATAAACTCATCTTCCAAGACGATAGTCTACCAAGTATCGCGATGATTCCCCTGATGGGAGCGATCACGCCAGATCGCCCAGCATCGGAAGCTCTCTGGGGCTGGCTAGTACTCCAACACGATAAATCTCGCCATTGGCACCCAGTTGAATTAAACCTGCTCCAGTGCCAGATTTATCAGATCGCTCTCGCTCGGATCCAGAGCACATCGCTCAAAAATGCTCGCAGTGCCATCGCAAGTCGGACATCCCAAGTTCAGACTAGTCTGCAACTTCAAGCCAAATTATATGATGCTGGACGCAAACGGATGGATAAATTGCGCCAAGCCAACGAACTCAAAGATGAGTTTATCAGCACAATTGGACATGAGCTGCGTACACCGCTGACAAGTATGTCTTTGGCAATCAAAATGCTGCGCCAAGCTGATGTCGATCCCGCTCGTCGCGCTCAATACCTGGATATCCTCGACGAGCAGTGTCAGCGGGAAATTAAGCTAATTAACGATCTGCTCAAATTCCAACAGTTGGAATCTAATCAGCTCGAATTTCATCCGCAACAAGTTGGACTCAACCAATTTGTCTCTGAGCAGGCGACTCTCGTAGCAGATCGGTGGTCAGAGACTAAAGCTCTAGAGCTGTCACTCCATCTCCCTTCCGTATCGCCACAGATCGAAACTGATGCTGATGCACTCAAGCATATCTTGGAAGAATTGTTAGTCAACGCTGGTAAATTTGCCCTGCCCCAGACAATGGTAGAACTATGGTTGACGATCGAATCAGATCGAGTCACCATCAAAGTTAGCAATCTGAGCAAGCCTATCTCCACCGAGGATCTAGCCCATCTATTTGAGCGATTCCGACGCGGAACTGGCACTACTCAACAAGCAATTGCGGGGACTGGCTTAGGTTTAGCTCTAGTTAAATCAATGGTAGATCATCTGCAAGGTAAGATTACGGTGACGAGTGAATCAGTCGCGCCCTCAACAGCCAAAACCAGCTTTACGGTGATTATTCCAACAGTACTAGAACTTCACTAAGGTGGAGCAAAAATCGGCCATGTGGAAACTAGGATCGCGACGACAAATACCCGAATTGGCGCAGTCTGTCGTCGCGACTACCCCCATTCAATCCGATCCCACATTTCGCTGGCAAAGAGCCAAGTATTCCCCCCAAGCTAGGCAATTTGATATTTTTAGTGCGGCGATTGGATTGGGTTTGAATGTCCTCAGAGACTGGCTTCTCCCCACCAAAGATCCCCGCTATCACCGTCGCCAAGCCCAAAAACTAGTCAATATCACGATCGGCTTAGGCCCAACTTTTATTAAGATTGGTCAATCTTTATCGACTAGGGTTGACTTTTTCCCGCCGATTTATACCGAAGCTCTGAGCCAATTACAAGATCGAGTGCCAGGGTTTAGTGCGGTGGAAGCAATCAGAATTATTGAAACCGAACTTGGTGCGGATATTGAGACTTTATTCGCCCAGTTCGATCGAGTACCGTTGGCTGCTGCTAGCTTAGGACAAGTTCACCGCGCCAAGCTCCGCACTGGCGCATCAGTTGTGATCAAAGTTCAACGCCCAGGCTTACAGCGATTATTTGAACTTGATTTCCACGTAATTGAGAAACTATTGTGGTGGATCGATCGATTACTGCCCCAGAAAAGATCGATCGAGCTGCGAGCAATCTATCAAGAATTTTTCACCTTACTATTTCAAGAAATCAACTATACGAACGAAGGTCAAAATGCTGACAGGTTTCGGGAAAATTTCAAGGAAAGCAAGCTAGTGATCGCGCCGGAAATTCATTGGAAATATACCACAGAGCGAGTATTGACCATGAGTTATCTCCCAGGGATCAAAATTGATGACAGGGTGAAACTAGAAGCATGTGGTTTCAACCCCAAACAGATCAATCAATTGGGCATCTGTTGCTATCTCAAGCAACTCTTGGTAGACGGATTTTTTCAGGCAGATCCTCACCCTGGCAATATGGCAATTATGGCCGATGGCAAGTTAGTCGTCTATGATTTTGGGATGATGGCAGAGCTAAAACATATCTCTACCGATCGAATGATTGAGACGTTTTGGGCGGTGATGAAAAAGGATGGTATTGCCGTCACCAACAACTTGATCGAGCTAGGTTTGATCGAGCAAGTAGAAGATATGCAGCCGATCAAACGGGTAATTGAATTTCTACTCGAACGCTTTACCGATCGACCTGTAGATATCAAAGAATTTGAGCAAATCAAGAGTGAAATCACCACACTTTTTGTGCAACAGCCATTCCAAATGTCTCCAGAAATGAGCTTTATTCTCAAAGCTTTATCAACCCTCGATGGTATTGCCAGAACTCTAGATCCTGAGTATAACTTAGTTGTCGCCGCCCAGCCGTTTATTCGGAGTGTGGCGATCGCCGAACGCGGTAATATCGTCGGCAAACTGAGTAGACAAGCGGCTAATTACCTCAAACACAAATTAACTCAGCCGAATGCTAATAAACTATTGATTCGCAAATTAGAGCAACAATTAGAAGTAAAAGAACTAGAATTATTAATTCAATCCCGCACAGCAGATCGATCGATTCAACGCTTATATTTGGTGATTCATAATCTCGGCTATTTAGGCTTGACTGGATTGAGTGCGATCGGCTCAATCTTCCTAGCTTCAACCTATCCAACTTGGTCAGTATATCTATTTTGGTTAGCAGGTTTGGGCGGATTAATTTGGTTGATATCTTTGTTGAATCTAGCGATTAAAGCTAGAAGATGATGATCGAAAATAACTACTGTCTGATACACTGATGTTATTAGAGATAGAATCTAGATTATTTATGTATGACAATACCTGTAAGTATTTAGCAGAAAAATTTCCTGAAGACATATCGAGTTGGTTGATTGGAAATCGCATCGCTTTAGTTGAGCTGAATCCGACGGAGCTAAATGTCGATCCGATTCGGGCGGATAGTATCATTCTGTTGACCAATAAGAATCTAATTCTACATATAGAATTCCAAACAGATCCCGACCCCGATATACCATTTAGGATGGCAGATTATCGATTGAGGGCTTATCGCAAGTTCCCACACAAATCGATGAGGCAAATCGTGATCTATTTGCGGAAAACGAATAGTGAGCGAGTCTATGAAACCACCTTTGAGCTTGAAAATACTCGTCATCAGTTTGAGGTGATTCGACTGTGGGAACAGCCAGCATCAATATTTTTGGAGTCGCAGGGTTTGTATCCATTTGCAAGTTTGGCGCAAACTGATGAGCCAGAGTCGATTTTGAGAGCTGTGGCTGCTAAAATTGATGCAGTAGAGGGACGTAAAATCCAAGCCGATCTAGCAGCAACTGCATCTATCCTGGCTGGTTTGGTGTTGGATCAAAATCTAATTAAGCAAATATTAAGGAGAGATCTTATGCGAGAGTCAGCAGTCTATCAAGATATCTTGGTTGAAGGGCGTGAGGAGGGTCGCGCTGAAGGTCGCGTCGAAGGTCGCGTCGAAGGTCGTGTAGAAGAGGCAAGGGGATTGGTTCTTCGACAGTTGGCTCGGAAACTGGGGAATATCAGTCCTCTACTGTTGGTCAAAATTCAGGCTTTATCGCTAGAACGACTAGAATCTCTGGGTGAGGACTTATTGGACTTTACGACAATCGACCAGCTAGAGCAGTGGCTAGCATAAGTCTGAATTGCTGGGATCGATCGAGTGTGACAATCCCGCTATCTACAAAAGGATAGAGCTTAAACCCCTGATAATTGTTAAAATTTAGATGATCTTGATGATTCTAACAAGATGCAGAGAAGAACACTTTTATCAGTCGCACTACTACCAATTGGTGCGGCTAGCGGACTTTATTTTTTATCCTCAAAGACACCCCCAATGGCGAAGACAACAGGCGAATTTGAAATCACCAAAACTGATGCAGAGTGGAAAGCGATCCTGACCCCCGAACAGTTTAGTGTACTGCGGAAGCACGGCACTGAGCGGGCTGGCACGAGTATTTTGGACAAAGAGTATGACAAAGGTCAATTTGTCTGTGCTGGCTGCGATTTGCCGCTGTTTGTCTCCGATACCAAGTTTAATAGTGGCACGGGTTGGCCCAGCTTCAACGATCCAATTCCCAATGCGATCGAGACTTCTGTTGACAAGTCGTTATTTTCGACTCGCACCGAAGTTCACTGTCGTCGGTGTGGTGGACATTTGGGGCACGTATTTGAAGATGGCCCCAGACCAACTGGACTGCGATACTGTATGAATGGCATCTCGATGAAGTTTATTCCGGCTTAAATTTAGGCTTTAGCTCTCATTCTTTAGCCCTTCTCCCAGAATTGGGGGAGGGTGGTTTCATACACCGAAAGAAAAATCTTGCAGTTCACTTCAGTGAACTTTTGCTATTGGCCCGAACTTGAGTTCAGGGCGGCTGAAAACGAAGCACTAGGGTTTGTGCATTTTTCTTTTCTTGTATGAAACCACCCTGCTTCTCCCAGAATTGGGGGAGGGGAGCCAGAATTGGAGATATTTTTAGATCTTGGTGGAAGAGGGTAGGTTTTGTTTAAGATTAAACAGTAACATCGACAATTTCTAGCATGAAGCGGCGTTTTTATTCTGGGGTTCCCCCAGAATAAAAAAACGACAAGACACCTACCCCTACAGATCTATTCCCTGTTCTCTGAGACAGCGATGCTCACATGATGAAGAGATTATGATCTTTTCCTGATAATTATTGTCCGTTTAATATAATAGATATATAAAGCAAATTAATAGATCGCTTCAATCAAATTATTTCGATAATTACACATCGATAATAGTGAGGTAAATCATGTCACAAACTGTTGCCAATTGGATGACTAGTGATGTTCTAACTGTGATGCCTAGTACGCCACTGCCAGAAGCAGTCAAACTTTTAGTCGATCGACATATTAGTGGATTACCAGTAGTTGATGACGCTGGAACGCTAGTGGGAATACTTTCGGAAGCTGACTTGATGTGGCGGGAAAAAGGTCTTGAACAACCACCATATATGATGTTTTTGGGTGGTGTAATTTATTTCCAAAATCCAGTCACATACGATCGAGATTTGCACAAAGCATTGGGGCAAACAGTTGGCGAAGTGATGTCAAACCATACTGTTTCTGTCTCAGCAGATACTTTGCTGCCAGTTGCTGCCAGGATCATGCACGACAAGAAAATTCATCGTCTACCAGTAGTTGATGCCAATCATCACCCGATCGGAATTATCACACAAAGTGACATAGTTCGCGCGATCGCGGTAGAAGTTAAGTAACCAATAGCTATCAAAACACCCTGCCCTACAAGTTACCCGTAAGGGTGCTTCTCTTGGGCACCCTAGATCTACGCTTAGTAATAGTCAATATATATTGGTGCAAGATCTGAATATATCAAATCCCCGACTTCTCCCCAGAAGTCGGGGATTTTGCCAGCAATTCCAAATTCAAAATACTTTACCGATTCTTCACCAATGATCGTTGGCGAAGCCTTTTTGCTAAGGCAAACGCTACGCGAACGGAACGAAAATCATTTCTGGTGGGGTTGGGTAGGTTTTGTTTAAGATCGAACGGTGACATCGACA
>JANNDL010000110.1:0-7475 GCA_031387665.1 Chamaesiphon sp. OTE_75_metabat_95
GAAATCAACAAAACTTTTGACCTGTCTCCTAGCTGGTACATTGAAGCTCTCAAGTACATCAAAGCAAACCACGGTTTGTCTGGTGATGCTGCTGTTGAAGCTAATTCCTACATCGACTATGCAATTAACTCCTTGAGCTAGTTGATTGATAGTTCCCGAAGTTGTTTCTGATTGCTGGCGATTGCGGTGGCGAGGGGAAATAGCTTCGGGATATTTTTTTGTCTGTTAGTGGTTGGATTCGGAGATCACAACGATTAGAAATCGTTGCTAGTGATGCAAAGTCCGCCTGCGCGGACTAAAATCTAGAGTATCCTTCGCCAAACCCATTCCTACTGATTAATTCTGGGTTGAAGCAAGAAACACAACCTAAGCAAGAACAATCATGGATGATGAATCGGCGATTCAAGCTGGCGAACCACTTACTATCGTACAAGCGATCGAGAATCTCCATGCTGAGGATTTGGGACTGCGGGTATATGCAGCTTGGTGGCTGGGCAAATTTCGGGTCAAGGATCCTGCGGCGGTGGCGGGATTAATTCAGGCACTTCAAGATGAAGCAGATCGGACACCGGAAGGGGGTTATCCACTGCGTCGCAATGCCGCGAGAGCATTGGGTAAATTGAGCAATGTTCAGGCTGTTCCGGCTCTGATTGAGTGTCTGAGCTGTGCTGATTTTTATGTGCGGGAGGCGGCGGCGCAAGCTCTAGAAATGCTGGAAGATCCTCGCTGTATTGCACCGTTGACGCAGATTTTAGCTGGATCGATTCAAGCTGGCGAGTTGCTACCACAGGGCAAAGATTTTTCGCAGCCATATGACTCGATTCTGGAAGCATTAGGTACTTTGGGCGTAACGGCAGCGGTACCAATGATTCAACCATTCTTGGAACATCCGATTCCACGGGTTCAGTACGCGGGGTTGCGGGCAATGTACCAATTGACCCAGGATGCCGCTTATGGCGATCGATTAGTCTCTGCTTTGTCAAATAGTGATTTACAGGTTAGGAGGGCACTCTTGGCTGATTTAGGAGCAATTGGGTATCTTCCCGCTGCTGTGCCGATCTCTCTGGCTCACGCTGAGAATAGTCTGAAGCTAATCGCGCTCAAAGGCATATTGGAAAGTCAAATTACGCTCTCACCATCGGACAGATTGTCTGATGGTGCGGTGCAAGTGATGCAATTGATGGATGATTTGCTTTAGGCTAAAAAGCAGCACAAGATAGATTGTCGGCACGGAGTACAGATTGCTGTTGAAAAGCTTTGATATAAGCTGTGCGAATTTGTTCGACCTGCTGGTTGCTACTTGCTGCAATTGGGTAGAGTAAGATTAATAGTTTCGATCGCTCTTGCAGAATGGCACCACGAGCATCTTTGAATTGACCGTGACCAGAAATTACGGTAAAGCCATCGGGGAATCTGGGCGTAACTTCGCGATCTAGAAACCGTTGAAATTCAACATTATTTACTTCTATTCCACTCGGTTTCCGCAATCCGAAGAATAGTTCGGTACGAGTGACAAGTTTAGTTGCTGGAATATTGCTACAGAGCTGGGGCTGAGGATTTTTAGCGATCGATCGTTGGTCGATCTCATCTGTGCTGGAATGATTTTGCGAGACAAATAAGGTAGGAATCTCGTTGGCGGTAGCGGAGCGTTTGCCCAAGCAATAGCCTCTCAGAATGAGACTCGTCAACACTCCTGCACATATTAAACTCTGAGTAACATAATTACCCCATTCAATTTTTTTCATCGCTGACAATTGTTTTGGGTAGTATTGTCTAAATCATTATCTTGCTTCCAGAATTTTTTTGCTGGGCGCGAGAATTACGTTACTACTTAGAATTTTTCACCGCCGTCATGAACAAGAAAGCTGTCAGGGGAATCGATGCGGCTAGAATGCTGCCTGTGACTGCCATCCCCAATTCAGGGGTGCCAGATGTGAGTTCAAAGATCGAGCCGACTGCGGCAATTGCCGAAATCGAAGCACCAAGCAGACAGATACCAGTTAGAGGGGTGTACATGAACGATTACTTTGCTCCTGAAGTGATGTGCTGGACGTGTTGGAGGGAGAACCCTTTTTTCTTGAGTTCTTCCATCAGGGCGAGTTCATTTTCAACTCGATCGACAAATAATACGCCAGTGAGGTGATCTAGTTCGTGCTGAATGGCACGGGCGAGTAAGCCGTCAGCTTTGAGACTGCGGGGGCGACCAGATTCGTCTCGGTAGGCTAGTTCGATCGTTTCTGGTCGCTCGACATCGAGGTAGACTCCAGGAATACTTAGGCACCCTTCTTGGTCTTTGCAGAGGGTTTTGCCGTATTTTTTGATGGTAGGATTGATTAAGATTAACGGCGGAATTTCTGGTTTTTCCAGCTCGGTATCGATGACGATTAATTGTTTGTTGATGCCAACTTGAGGTGCTGCTAGACCGATACCATCGGCACTATACATGGTTTGGAGCATCGCAACGATCGTGCGGCGGATATCTTCATCTACACTAGCAATCCGTTTGGCTGGTTGACGCAAGACTCGATCGCCCAGATAGTGAATATCTAATGGCGGTTTGGCTAATTTTTTCTTTTCAACGAGGATTGATGTTGTCATGGACGAGTCATTGCGAGCGATGATGGCTGAATCTTGATTTATCCAGCTTTCCCATTTTAACAGGATTTTAGGATGATTTTCAGGATTTTAGGATGTTCAGGATTGGGTTGTCTGTGTTATTTCAGTCCTGATATTGCTAGCTGCCAACTTAGTCCCTAATTGAGATAGATTCAAAACATGACCGCCAGTGACTAGGTAGACTGTGGTGGAGATCGATCCAATTTGGCGGGTTAACATGCCTAATCTGTCGCGAAATAACCGCCCACTGGGATAGGCTGGGACGACACCCCAACCTGTTTCTTCGGCTACGAGGATAGTGATTGCTGAGGTGGTTGTTAATTTACCTAACAATTCTTTGGTTAATTTATCCCATTCAATGTCGGATCGATCGAGCAAATTTGCCACCCAGGTACCAAGGGAATCGACGAGAATACAGTCTGATGGCTGGGATTGGTTAATTATGGTCGCTAGATTTTCGACTGCTGATACAGTTTTCCAGGTTATTGGACGACGTTGTTGGTGGCGCGAAATTCGAGCTTGCCATTCTAAGTCAGTTGGATCTATAGTTGCTGTGGCAATATAAGTCACCACCTTACCACTTTCGATCGCTAGAGTCTCTGCCCATTCACTCTTGCCACACCGCGCTGCACCCGTAACTAAAATTAGTTGTTTTGCACTCGTTCGAGTTATGCTATCGTCCATTCAAATTAGATTCCATAAAGCTCAAAGTAATTTGCTAGTTGTTAACTAGATTGAATAATTTTCTCCTAACCCCTAACTCCCAACTGAATACACATGTCAATATCTACAGACTATAATTCAGACCTAAATACTCAATTAGCCGCAGTTCAGATTCCCAAGTTTAGTGGTTTGCGTCAAGATGCGAACCCCATTTTGGCGGCACATATGCTCCAAGAAATGTACAAAATGGTAACGGAGTGGCAGCAGGAACTTCAGGAAATCGAGACTAAAAGTTTTAACGTTACGGTTAGTGGTCCAGTTTTAGCTGCTTGGCTGGAGTCTCGCAATTTTAAGCGCGGATCTACAGGTGAAGCAATTCCTACTCCCTATGTTGCTGTTGATGCGATTTCCATTCTGGAAGGCTACGCCAACGACTTAAAGGATGTAGATCCTCAAGTTGGTTATCGTTTGTGTGGGCTGGACGAAGATGGTAAACTGTGGACGCGCCCTTGTCCAATGAATGAGATTTTGATTGTCAGTAGGTCAATTGCTCGCTATCAACAGCTCAAAGATTTGACCGATCGTAAACATCAACTTGAGCAATATATTCGCCAAGTTCTCGAAGATCTCGTTCATCTTCGCCTTAAGCTAGAAGATTAGGCTTTAGGCTTTAGGTTTTAGGTTTAATTCATACTCGATTGACTATCCACTATTTACTAACTATCAACCAACTTAGAAATATCAATCCCAGCTAATTTCCAAGCTAGTCCATCGCGTTTTAGAATCAGACTGACATCTTTGGATTGATCGGCTTTATCGGTAATGTGGACGACAAAACGATCGATCGATTCGTAGCCCATTTTAATATCTGAGTTGGCAATATCTCGATCTAGATTAGCTAGGTCGATCTTAGCTCCAGGTATTTTATTATTGATTAATTGATCTAATCCTTCTGGCGTAACTAGCTGATCGACCATTGGATTTACCGTTTTTTCGACTAGTTCTGGAGTCAGTTTAGGGAGTGATAACTTATCACCTGATGTACCGACTTTAGCCCCAGCTATTTGTTTAAGTACTTGATTTTTGACACTTTCTTTAATACTTACCCGCAGCTCTGGAAAGTTAATTTCTTGAGCTAACGCATCAACGTTTTGATTCTCTGTGGCATTTCTCATTTTGTTGAGCGTGAGGTAAGGTGAATAGTAAGCTCCGCCACCCGCTATTGCCACAACTCCGACGAGCGCACTAGCCCCAATAATAATTGTTTTTGTTTCCATTGATTTTTAGTGGTTAAAAACAAGAAATAGCTGTACTAATTATATCCAATCTCACCATCGACCAATTTAAGTTGTATATTCAGCATTGATTTTTACATAGTCATAGCTAAGATCGCAGCCCCAAGCAATTCCTGAACCATGACCATTTCCAACACCGACAGAAATTAACACTGTATCTGTTTTGAGATATTCGCCTTGGCTGGCAGCTTTGAGATAATTACTTGCCGCAGATCGATCGAATGTCAAGGGTTGTCCATTAGTCATTAATTGAATATCGCCTAGTCGTACCGCCAAATTATTTTGGTCGAAGGGTACACCAGCTTTACCCGCCGCCATCGCAATCCTTCCCCAGTTGGGATCGTTGCCAAAGATTGCTGCTTTGAGCAGGGAAGATCCGGCAATTTCACGGGCGATTTGGCGGGCTTCTCGATCTGTTGCTGTACCGGAAACTTGGACTTCAATTAGACAAGTAGCACCCTCACCATCACGGGCGATTGCTCTAGCTAGATGCTGGCAGACAGCCGTGAGCATGGCTTCTAACTTATCAGCATCTGCACCAGGCTGAACGATCGCTGGTGTCCGAGATTCCCCATTTGCGAGGGCAATTAGCGTGTCATTGGTGCTGGTATCGCCATCTACAGTCACTTGATTGAAACTCTTATCCGCAGCGCGACTGAGCATTTGTTGCCACAGCGTTGTGGATACCGCCGCATCACAAGTCACGAACGCCAGCATCGTTGCCATATTCGGGTGAATCATCCCCGAACCCTTTGCCATGCCGCCAATGCGGACGGCTCGATCGCCAATTGTAGTTTCTAATGCGATCGATTTACTGACCAAATCGGTCGTCATGATTGCCTTCGCCGCAGCATCACCCCCATCGCGAGTAGCTGCTGCTACCAATGTCGGAATTCCGGCGATGAGGGCATCCATTTTAATCCGTTGACCAATTACCCCTGTTGAGGCTAGTAAGATCGCTTCTGGGTCAATAATTAGGGTGTGTGCGAGGGCATTTGCACAGGCGATCGCATCATCCCAACCAGCTTCACCCGTTGCGGCATTAGCCTGTCCTGAATTGCAGAGAATCGCACGGGCACTGGGTTTGGCATCAAGTTGTTGGCGGCAATATTCGACACAAGCAGCCCGAACTTGGCTAGTGGTAAAGACTCCAGCCGCGATCGCATCTACATCCGACAAGATCAATGCCAAGTCGGGCAATCCAGAAGCCTTCAATCCCGCTGTAATCCCCGCCGCCTTAAAGCCTCTCGGTGCCGTCACTCCCCCAGAAATTTCTTGCCAGTCCATAGCCGTCTTCAGTCAATAGGTACTAGTTACCAGCATACTAGAATTAGGTTGTTCTAATGAGGCTATCTCGTGGTTATGGGTGGTTTAGAATTTTGGTGTTTCTGTAAATATGTACCGAGCAAAGACAGTTAGTAATGATCCACCAGTAATACTTAGAGGGATTCCACCAAATGCCCAGAATCGAGTATCGAGTTTAATTATTGCAGTTTCGGAGGTTGTCAAGCGGGTATTCATCACATCCAATTTACCGTTGATATCTGACAATCCGATCCCTACTTGTTTGTCTAGTGCGATTACTTTGCTATCGATCGATGCTACTTTTGTCCCCAGATCATCAATTTTCTTTTCGAGTCCTTTGATTAGTTCTGTTAGTGCTGTTAGGTCGGTTTCTGTTCTTTGTGCCATGATGGATCGTAATAAAATCAAGTTCTTATCCTCGCTAGTGTTCAGCTAGTGGGGATATTTTTATTGTAATCTACAGTTTTGCCCATAGATGTTGTCTAGTTGTTTCTTTGTGAATGGCGATCGATCCCAGATCTATTTCTGTTTGTTACAATACGTTAAGCATCCTAGGAGCAGTAGATATGACTATTTCGATCGATCCCAAGACTTTCCTGTTGTCCAAGCAACTACCGAATCTGAGCTATGCACCGACTACCCATCGGTTTGATGAAACCTGGGAAGCTCCGCTGTCAACGCTACTGGGATTGGGGCGAGCTGCGGGTGCAGATTTTGTTGAGTTTTTCTTAGAGCGATCGAATTATATTAGTTGTCTGGCTGAAGATGACCAAATTACCAGCATCGCGCCCAAGCTATCTACAGGCGCGGGAGTGCGAGTATTCAAGGGTAAGGCTGATTGTTATGTCAGCACCAACGATCTATCCTTTACAGGGCTAAAAGCGGCATTAGAGAAAGCGTTGGGAATTATGGCTTTGCATTTACCTGCGCCAAATTCTTATGTGCCGGAAATTAATCTGGAACTGTTGCGGGACTATGCCACCAAGAAGGGCAAGGATGGCTGGTTGGTTGAATGTAGCTCCATGCGGGAAATGGCGGATGTGTTGCTAGCGGCAAACGGCAAGATGAAGCAGACGGCGACACATATTCAATCCCGTCGGGCGGCTTATTTCCGCGATTGGCAAGAAGTGCTGGTGGCTTCCAGTGACGGCACATTTGCGCGAGATATTCGACTGACTCAATCAGTTGGCTACAATCTATTATGCGCCGATGGTGCCAATCGTTCTTCCATTGGGCAACGAGTCGGTGATACTAGCAATCCCAAGTTTCTGACTACTTGGGACTATACAGCAACGGCGGAAGATGTGGCAGAGTCAGCAGGCAAGATGCTCTACGCTGACTATGTAGAATCGGGGACTTATCCGATTATCATGGCGAACAAGTTTGGCGGCGTGATTTTCCACGAGGCTTGTGGACATCTGCTCGAAACTACCCAAATCGAGAAAAATACTACTCCATTTGCAGAGATGAAGGGACAGAAAATCGCTCACGAAAGCCTGACAGCTTGGGATGAAGGTTTGTCTGGCAATGCTTTTGGGACGATCGATATGGACGATGAGGGAATGCCAGCCCAACGGACATTATTGATCGAAAATG
>JANNDL010000112.1:0-3221 GCA_031387665.1 Chamaesiphon sp. OTE_75_metabat_95
CGTCATAGCTAGACTTAATTCCGGTAATTGCCAGGGATTTTGGCGCAATATTAATCGGCTTAATGACGATCGATTGGCTAAAATTATTACTGATCGCTCCAGCTTTATCAATGGCAACTGCATTTAGTTTATAGTTACCAGCTCCGACTCCAGTAAGGTTGGTGGCATAACCAAATCTAGCAGATGTGGCATCCTTGGCGGTAAAAGTACTAGCATCAGCTAGCTCAATTCGTTTTCCCTGAGCATCAGTCAGCCAGAAATCGACTTTACTAATGTCTTGCCAGCCATTATTATCTGATACCAAACCACTCTCGATCGATAGTCTAGAATTTACCTCATAGCTGGACTTAATTCCGGTAATTGCCAGGGATTTTGGGGCAATATTGATTGGCTTGACTGCGAGAGGTAAAGCCGAAACGGTTTTGGGTAGTGGTGCTGGAGCTACCAGCAGTTTAGATGATTGCGGCTTGGATATACTAAGTGGTGATGATGTAACGACACTACTCTTCGGCTTGGAACTAATAACTGGAGTATAGTCGATCGCTTGTTTACCCGTCCAACGATCGATCGCATCTTGAATCTGATAATCCAATGCCGAGCAGCTACTCTTCACCAGACTATCGCCACTACAGACGGTTGAAATACCCGCAAATATTTGCTGTCGCTCGTCAACTTTTAACGGTTGCGGTGAGTTGAGCAATTCAGATAAACGATCTAGTGAGTTTTCCATTGGTTTAGGGTTGTAAATTAAAATAGATAATTAGTCTTAAAGCATTACAACCGATTCTCCGTAGGAGACACTCCGTGAACGCACCAAGCTCGGTATTTTTTTATACACAGACTAGTACCTGCCATTAAACCATAACATGCAGCTAACTAAACATGTTGAAAACACGGAGATTTTGAATTGGGACAATCACACACCCACTAATTTCAGTGTAAATAGTGCGTAAATGCACGGACAAAAAACAAAAAGTTACAAATTTGGCTGGATTAACTGAGTAAAGGCTACCTTTGCCGCAGCTTGCTCGGCTGCTTTTTTGGATTGTCCGGTACCTCTACCCAACTGGCGATCTCGGAACCACACTTCGGCGATAAAACGTTGGAACCTGTCGAGTTTGAGCGGATCTTCATGGACGCGATACTCTGGCAACGCCTTATAGTTTGCCTGCGTCCACTCTTGGAGTGCATCCTTATAATTTTGCCGCGCTGGATCTTCGAGGATTTCCGTCGCTAATTTGTGAAAATGTGGATCTAGCCAGGGACGAATGAGTGACAGGTTGTTGGCTGTGAGATATAGGGCACCCAGTACCGCCTCAAACGCATCCGCCATCCGCGAAACTCGCCCCGAAGGATCGCCAACCGCCGAAGCCGCTAGCGCGAGATAGCGATCGAATTGATAACTATCAGCTAATTGGGCTAAAATCCGATCGCTGACTAGTACTTTCCGAATTGCTGAAAAATCACCCACCGATTTTTCAGGATAAGTCTCCCACAAAAATTCTGATGCAGCCAACCTGACTACGGCATCACCAATAAACTCCAACTGTTCATAATTGGGCTTCCCCATCGTCGGATGAGTCAACGCAATATCCAACAAAGACCAATCGATCTGAATATCTGTAGGCAACCCCAGCCGACCGATCAATTTTACTAATTCTTGCTGTCGGCGTGGGTACATTGATAGTGTTATGTGTTCAAAAAATATGGAGTTTAGCGCACCAAGCAGCGGAACAAGAGAAGATTAAGAAGAGAAAGAGCCAGAACGTAAGCCGGGTTCTGTTATCTCTTGCGAGACGGCGGTTATCTATCTGGGTAGCTTGTTACCAAGTACCTCAAGCGGATCTAAATCGAAACTGGTAAAAGACTAACCATAGCTTCTGCCTTGCTTCCAACTGGGGTTTACCGAGCCAGTACCTCTCGATACTGCTGGTGCGCTCTTACCGCACCTTTGCACCCTTACCGCAGGTAGTGAATAGTTGATAGTGAATCGCGAATAGTTTTCACAATCCACACTTCTCCTTGCGGAGAGGTTTCACCAACGGCTACGCTCTGCTAAGGCAGACGCTACGCGAACAGTGCAAGCCATTCACCATCCACCATCCACATCCCAAGGCGGTATTTTTCTGTGGCACTATCCTCACGCTCGCACGCACTGGGAATTACCCAGCAAGTTTAGTCTTTCGGAAGCCCGGACTTTCCTCGAATCCAACTAGTGAACTCGCAACCACCTCACTGACTCTCTCTCAATCATCCATTGTACAGGTAAATAGGGGCTATACTTTTAGGCTCTGGATTTTAGGAAAACTCAATTGAAAACTAGGTTAAAATGGTGTGACTAACCATTTAATCTTGCTAACTATGACTCGTGCAATTATCGAAACCGACAAAGGAACGATCAATATCCAATTTTTTGATGCTGATGCTCCCAACACAGTCAAGAACTTTGTCGATTTGGCAGAAAAAGGTTTCTATGATGGGCTGATTTTTCACCGCGTCATTCCTAACTTCATGATTCAGGGTGGCTGCCCTGACGGTGTAGGCACAGGTGGCCCAGGTTACAAAATCAAGTGTGAGATCAATTCCAATCTGCACAAGGCTGGAACCCTCTCAATGGCACATGCAGGCAAAAATACTGGCGGTAGTCAATTTTTTATCTGCCACTCGCCTCAGTCTCATTTAGACGGCGTACATACTGTTTTTGGTCAATCCGAAGATATGGCTGTGATCAATGCAATTAAAGGTAACGACAAGATGCTGTCGGTCAAAATTGTTCACGACTAGTAGATAGAGTTTGGAGTTTGGAGTTTCGGAGGGTGGGCACTCTCTTGACGCGCTGACATACGGGAGGGAACCTCCCGATATCGCGTCGCTGCCCACCAATTAGGATTCAGTGACTTATCTATGAGTAAAATTCTCCAGATCTCGGAAATCGGTAGTCCAATTTTACGTCATAAATCGGATTCGATCGATCTCCCAGATCCACAAATCGATAGTCTAATTGCCGATCTAATTGTGACTGCTAATGAAGCTAATGGGGTGGGAATTGCTGCCCCGCAAGTAGCCAAATCTATTCGCTTATTCATCGTCGCTTCTCGTCCAAGTCCGCGCTATCCTTATGCACCGACGATGGAACCCACCCCCATGATTAATCCCGAAATTATCGATCGATCTGGAGAGCTAGTTTCGGGCTGGGAAGGTTGCCTAAGCGTGCCTGGAGT
>JANNDL010000131.1:0-1680 GCA_031387665.1 Chamaesiphon sp. OTE_75_metabat_95
ATTCATGAATTGCCCCTACCCCAGATTTTGGAGGCAATTCATACCTCAAATCAGCAACGCCCAATAATCAGTCGATCCGATCGCTAATTTAGTAGCTATGGAATAGCTGAGTACTTGATCGCCACCATTCTCCACGAGAGCCTGGATCTATTGCTGGCCAATGCTTGCAGCATTAAGATATGACATTTGAGTTAACCCCACCAACTTAGGTAGCGAGATTGGCTAGATCGATCGAGAAAACTGCTGCACTTCACATGCGAATAAATAATGATTAGGTGATTTGATCGCTAATTTGGTATCTGGAATCTAGTTTTTTGTCCAATCATAACGATCGTCTATTTGAGTCTGTATCTACTACTAGCAAAGGCTTGCAGAGTAAAAATATGATAATTAGCAGTTAAATTATTTAGATTTTTTATTCTCATGCTGAATCTGGGCATGTTAAAACTAGCGATTGACTTCTAAAGAAGGCTTGACATTACGATCGTTAAGACATAACTTGAATTGCAGCAAGAGTGGAAAATCCCCAATTGCTAATTCGCTTCCCCCATTTCGCTTAGTGTGCTCTTTCCTTACAGGCAGGTTAATCTACAGATGAAAACTCTAATTTCGATCGGCAGTATCGCCATCAGCTCGATCGCGCTCAATTTGATACCAGTTCAGCAGGCACAAGCAATAGATCTAGCCTTTACTTCGGCCACAACTACGACAGAATCCTTCTATGGCGCAATTACTTATGGTTCGCCTCCGACTATAAGCTCAAAAACCGTTGGAGGTTGGACTTCTGAAGGTTACAACTTTCTAGTGTCAAATGGTGCTAACCTCTCAACCAACAGCAACGTCGCCGCAGAAGACGGTTCTGCTATGAATTTTTATGGCTCTACTTTACCCGCTCCGGTTGGTAACTACTTTGTTGCAGCGGATGGTGCTTATTTCCAAGGTCGTATCTATCAAGATTTGACTGGTCTAGAAGTAGGTGCGACTTACAATGTCAGCTATTATCAGGCAGCCGCACAACAACTTGAACGGAACGCAGATGGTACCCCTACTGGTAACTATGATGGTGATACCACAGACAACTGGATCGCAAATGTTGGCGGAAGTTACACAACACCTACTTATAGTAGTGACTCAAGTCCTGCAATTTATGGCACTACTACAAGTGGGGATGCTTTTTCGGGTGGAACTACCCATCAGTCACCGACAATGAGCCTTGGTAGCCAAGCTGCTGCTGGGAGTCAGACTGCTACTACTGGTAATCCAAAGGTTAATGGTTGGCAGCAGGACTCATTTGCCTTCACAGCAACTTCGTCAACTGAGAGACTGAGTTTCCTGGCCAAAGGTGCTCCCAACGGTAAACCACCCTTCGCGCTCTTGGCTGGAGTCTCTGCCAACAAAATCCCCGAACCTGCTGATTATGTGGGTACTCTAGTTGGTTTTGGCTTTGTAGGTCTGGCGATCAAGTCTCGGTTAGCCAAGAAGAAGTTAGACGATCGGAATTAATCGCGACTAATGCTGTGACGATCGACAGTCAGATCACAAAAACACATCAATTGTGTCCTATTTTGTAATGAGGGAGTGCTACTACTGCACCCCCTCATTGCTGTATATTTTAGCCTTAGCGTAATCCTCACAAATGCAACAATATCTTGCATCACTCGCGGTAGATGTGCTTCGATT
>JANNDL010000146.1:0-55327 GCA_031387665.1 Chamaesiphon sp. OTE_75_metabat_95
AAAAGAGGAATACAGGAAATTATTCATGGCACGCGCTAAGTTTGAAAGAAATAAGCCCCACGTTAACATCGGTACAGTCGGTCACGTTGACCACGGTAAAACTACCCTGACCGCAGCAATCACCATGTCCCTAGCGGCAATCGGTGCAGCTAAGGCACGTAAGTATGACGAAATCGATGCTGCTCCCGAAGAAAAAGCGCGTGGTATCACCATCAACACCGCCCACGTAGAGTACGAAACAGTAACTCGTCACTACGCCCACGTAGATTGCCCTGGACACGCTGACTATGTGAAAAACATGATCACTGGTGCAGCGCAAATGGACGGCGGTATTCTCGTCGTATCTGCTGCTGATGGCCCCATGCCACAGACCAGAGAGCACATCCTCTTGGCTAAACAAGTTGGTGTACCTCGTCTAGTTGTGTTCATGAACAAAACTGACTTGGTGGATGATGAAGAGTTGCTCGAACTCGTAGAAATGGAAATCCGCGAATTGCTTTCCTTCTATGACTTCGACGGTGACAATATCCCCGTCGTTTCCGGTTCCGCAGTCAAAGCCGTAGAGCAAATGATTGCTAACCCCAAAACTATCCAAGGTGACAACCCTTGGGTAGACAAAATCTACGACCTGATGGCAGCAGTAGATGACTATATTCCTACTCCTGAGCGGGAAGTTGACAAACCATTCTTGATGGCTGTTGAGGACGTATTCTCGATCACTGGTCGTGGTACAGTTGCAACCGGACGGATCGAACGTGGTAAGGTCAAAGTCGGTGAGAACGTCGAAATCGTTGGTATCCGCGACACACGTAGCACCACCATCACTGGTGTAGAAATGTTCCAAAAATCCCTCGATGAAGGTTTTGCTGGCGACAACGTAGGCGTACTGATGCGTGGTATCCAGAAAGCCGACATCGAACGCGGCATGGTAATCGCTAAACCTGGTAGTGTGAAACCACACACCGAATTTGAAGGTGAAGTATATGTCCTGACCGACAAAGAAGGTGGTCGTAAGACTCCATTCTTCCCTGGCTACCGTCCGCAGTTCTACGTCCGTACAACTGACGTAACTGGGAACATCAAAGCCTTCACTGCCGATGACGGTAGTGCTGCTGAGATGGTCATGCCCGGAGACCGGATCAAAATGATTGTAGAACTGATCAACCCAGTCGCGATCGAGCAAGGTATGCGCTTCGCAATCCGTGAAGGTGGACGCACCATCGGAGCTGGTGTTGTATCCAAAATCATCAAATAGGCTAATTACCTAATTTAAAGATAGAGATGTACTCAGGTGCATCTCTATCTTTGTGTCTGATGAATTAATCAGTCATTAATTACCCTCGTACCTTGACAACCTAAACCTAAACTTTAAAATTATGGCTACTGTAACTCAGCAAAAGATTCGGATTCGGTTGAAGGCATTCGATCGCCGCTTACTCGACACCTCCTGCGATAAAATTATTGAGACAGCCAATAGAACTGGAGCAACCGCAGTCGGCCCCATCCCGTTACCAACTCGCCGCCGCATCTATTGCGTCTTGCGTTCTCCCCACGTTGATAAAGATTCCCGTGAGCACTTTGAAACCCGCACCCATCGTCGGATCATCGACATCAAAGATCCTTCAGCTAAAACGATCGACGCGCTGATGAAACTAGATCTACCAGCAGGTGTCGATATCGAAGTGAAACTCTAAATTTTGAGTTATTAATTTATGTTTTAAAAGTCCTCATTTGAGGGCTTTTTTGTAGGTATTGCAATGAGAGAAACTTTAAAGCAGAAAATTATTGAGGTTTGTAATCGCAAGATAGAACAGAAAGGTGCGAATGTCGGATTATCTTTCTACGCTTTCTTCGCGAATAAGAATGACGACTCAGAGCTATTGATGGAGGCGGCTGAATGGTGGATTAAAACTCATCATCTGGATCATTTTGAGAAGGCAACAAAAATTAAACGAATGCTTGAGGCAAACGATTAGCTCATCTGAAAATCTGCTAGTAAAGTAAGGTCTTCCCACGTCAGATCTAGCTTGGCTGAATTATGGTCGAGTAGAACTGCCCGAATTCGCCTAATCATAATTGCTACTCGCCCCGATTTGAGATTGCGATTGCACAAATATCGCGCTAGTTTGTCCAAAAAATCTGGATCGGCAGCAGCCGCATCATTTAGCAATTCCCGAATTTCCCATGTTTTATCGTGCAGCAATTTTTCACCCAATGGCATATCCGCACATTTCTGCCACGGATGTTGATCGATCATTTTGGCTCGATCCGTTAATCGATCAAAATCCTCTGTCGCTTCGCCTAAAGATTGGTTGACATCACGACGATAAGTGCGATTTACCCAACTCTTGCGCCATCGAATTGCGGTGCGTGATGATTTATCATTCTCACCATAAGTATTTTGACAATCCTTGAATAAGGACAGCCGTTTTTTTTCTTGTGGTGTTTTCGGTATTTTCATTCGAGTTAGAATCTCAAACCCTTTAGTATTATCAAGTATAAGCCTGAGTGCTGGGCATTTTCACTAGTCTTAATCAGAAATATCGATCTAAACTTGTTTATGAAAGTTTTGGAATCAGGCTATACAATTCGATCGGCTCGTGCTGAAGAATTAATCCTGCTGGCACAGATCGAACGATCGGCTGCTGTTCTGTTTCTCGATACTCCTTATGCTTTTCTGGCTAACGATGAGCCACTGTCGATTGACTTTGTACAGCAAAGATTTCAAGCAGGACAGGTATGGGTGGCCGTAGATCCAGATAATGTAGTAGTTGGGTTTGCCATTACTCGTGAGATCGATGACACAATTTATCTTCAGGAGATGGATGTCGATCCCGCACATGGACGACGAGGGATTGGGACTGGATTGATTAAGACAGTTTGCAACTGGGCACTACTTCATGACTATCACGCAGTCTCGTTATCAACTTTTCGAGATCTACCGTGGAATGCACTGTTTTACGCCAAGCTGGGGTTTCGGATCCTCGACGAAGCTGAACTAACTATCGGTTTTCAACAGATTAGACAGCAAGATCTGGAGGCTTGTTTACCAATATCCGATCGAGTCATTATGTATTGTCAGATCTAGTACTTTTAGTCAGCCTCAACGATCGTGCCTTGATGATAAACAATTTTCCAATCAGTGTCACATCGCCGCCAAATAGTTGCCCGCCGCGTTACCCGCTCTTCTTGAATCAAAGTATAGGTGACTAAATAATTATTAGGCGCGATTTCTAAGCAATGGAAATCTTGTGTTTCCCAAATATCTTCATGGGGCTGTGAATGACGCAGTTCCAGTGTATCCATGACATATTTGCGACTATAACGCCGACCAGAAGCACCCACTTCCCAGAATGTCTCGATGGTCATGTTTTCAAAGTCTTGGCGAGTTGTACCAAACTCTGGTCGATGGAACAGCGGTTCGCGCTTCATGAGTTCATTTAATACATCACGATTAGCTGGGTTTATCTGCTGAACACCTTGGTCTGCAAATCGGTCGCTAGCAATACTATCTGACATTTCTTCTGGCTGCATTAGCAGTTTACGAATCTAACTACTCGATCCCAAGTAAGGCGCGAGATCTGCGGTTGCTTCACATTCTAGCAAACCGACTGAAACATCAACTCCGCCAGCCCGTAAAATCTGAATTCCAGCACCTGCATTGCGCGGATCGGGATCGAGCATCGCGACAATTACTCGTCTGATGCCACTAGCGACCAGAGCTTTGGCACAAGATGTTGTTCTACCTTGAAACGAACATGGTTCGAGTGTAACGTAGGCAGTCACATCAGTAAGATCGTCTGATATTTGACACATAGCCATTGCTTCGGCATGGTGTAGCCCTGGCGGTTGCGTATGCCCTTTGGCAATAATAGTTCCAGATTTGACTAGTACACAACCAACGGGTGGATTTGGCAGACAAAGCGGCAGAGCTTCTCTGCCCTCAATCAAAGCCGCTCGCATAAATTCTTCAGACTCTTTTGTGGAGCTTCTTTGTTGGAGCATCGATATTAGGATTAACTATTTTCAAATAATGGGCAAGATTCTAATCGATCGGCTTGAATGTCACAATATCACTTAGGTGATTCGATAGTATGATAACAAGTAAGTTACGTTGCTAGAGATCGATCGCATGGTTAACACTCAAATCCGTTCACTCACCAGTGCTGACTATTATCAGATGATGGAAAGTGGCATCATCCGCGAAGGCGAGCGAGTAGAGCTAATCTTAGGACAGATTTTTACGATGGCTGCAAAAGGTACTCGACATACAGTTGCTACAACAAAGCTCATTACCGAACTACCGATGCTCATTCAACGACGGGCGATCGTCCGTTGTCAAGATCCGATTAGTTTACCCAACAATAGCGAACCAGAACCAGATATTGTAATTGCGAGACTGAGATCGGATGATTATGTCAACAGTCATCCAGCACCCGCTGATATTATTTTAGTAATTGAAGTTGCCGATTCGAGCATTAAATTCGATCGAGAAACTAAAGCCCCACTTTATGCAGCCGCCGGAATTAGCGAATATTGGATTGTTAATCTGATTGATAATCGCCTAGAAATATATCGGCAGCCGGAAGGCTCAATCTACGCTAGTATCGAGATTATTACGCCGCCTCGATCGATTAACTTGCCTCAATTTCCAGAGATCGTACTTCACATTGATGACTTTTTCCCAGCCCCAAAAGCTTGAAATAAGTTGGAAAGATTAACTAATTCAGATTTAGATCGATTATTACCAATTACGCTCTGCAACTGTTAGATTTGGATGTAATCCTATGAGATAGCGCAGCCGTCGCAATTAAGTGTTAAATACCTATCACTTATGAGACTAGATCCGTTAACCTATATAAGTAGATCCTAAAGCTTTACCTAAACTCGGCAAATGGTACCATCTTCTTCAATCGCTGTGAGAGAACTTCCCCTGTTTCCGCTTCCTGAACTGGTGCTGTTTCCGGGTCGTCCGTTACCGCTACATATTTTTGAGTTTCGTTACCGGATTATGATGAACACGGTGATGAATAGCGATCGCAGATTTGGGGTACTGATGTGGGATCCCGTCAAAGGACAACCAGCAGACATCGGCTGTTGTGCGGAGATCGTCCATTTTGAGAAATTGCCAGACGATCGAATGAAGGTTTTGACGATGGGACAGCAGCGGTTTAGAGTGCTAGAGTACGTGCGCGAGAAGCCCTATCGAGTGGGGTTGGTAGAGTGGATCGAGGATCGACCTACTGAGAGAGATTTACGCCCCTTGGCGACGGATGTAGAGCGGTTACTGCGCGATGTTGTCCATCTGTCGGGGAAACTAACGGAGCAACCGATCGAGCTACCAGATAATTTACCAGATCTACCGATCGAGCTGTCCTACTGGGTAGCCAGTCACCTGTACGGTGTGGCGGCGGAGCAGCAGGCTTTATTGGAGATGCAGGATACAACTAGTCGGCTCGACAGAGAGGTAGAGATTTTGACTTCTACTCGCAATCATCTGGCGGCGAGGACTGCGCTCAAGGACGCTTTGGCTTAAACAGTTGACAGCGAAGTGATTAGAACGGAGATTTAGACTCGGTCCTAATCACAATCCGCCTAAAGGCGGGGCTTTAAACTCTTACGCTTAGAATTAACGCGGAACTGTCTCTAAATCTCAGTTCTAGTACTGAGCGGCGGAAGTAAAGAGACCATTTATTGCTCCCAGTCACCCAGTCACCCAGTTCCCCAGTTCTAGACTCCCAACGAGCCACGAGTTACACCTAATTGATTAATCAATTTTAACTCTTGCCACAGCTCTGCACCGCTAATTTGACCGCCTAATAATTGTTGATAATAGCCGATCGTTTGACTGACTTCTTCAGGTGTTTCATTCACAAATTCCAAGCGGAAATTGTAGACACCGACTTCGATGAGGCGGTGGATATATTCAGCTCCAGTTTGGGCGACACCATTGTAGACAGTATTGCGACAACCTGCGTCGGCTTGGAGGATGTGTTCGGTGCCGATTCTGTCTCTCAATTTGACTTGATGTTCTTCACAAGGGCGGCCACAATTGGTATAGTCGGTGCCTTCGGATAGGAATGCACAAAAAACGCAGTGCTCCATGTGGAACATCGGCATGTGTTGGTGAATGGTGATTTCAAACCACTCGCGAGGACAACTGCGAATCAGAGAGGTTAGTTGATCGATGTTGAGGTCATAGGAGGCTGTCAGCCGCTCCAAAGTATAGTTTTGGTAGAAATGCTCGGCAGATAGGGGATTGGCGATGTTCAGGGCAAAATCGCCGATGCAGCGTTCATTTTTGAAGAACTCTAGATGGTCGTAATTTTTGATCAGATAACCATCCGCATCACTCGATCGAACCTGCTCCAATATCCAATTTTCGCCTGTTTTGGTAATTCGGGGTGGAGCGACAAATATTTGGGGGGGATTAGTTTTAGTCTGTCTGGCGGCGCGAACTAGTTGGACTGCTTCGCGGTATTTGCGGGGATCTTCTAGTTCACAATAGATGGTAGTGATGCCTGATTCGATCGCAGCGGGCATTTGGTCTAGTTTACGAACTAGGATATTTAGCTGTGGTGGTTGGAGATAGGCATTTTCTATTTTAGGCAGGATGTCTATTAATTGATTGGTTGGGAATATTTTCCAGGGTTTGGGTTGACTGCGAAGTTCGGTGAGTTTTGTCACTAGTTCGCGACGCAAATGATTGAGTGCGCTGACAGGTATCATCAGATCGCCTTCAATTACATTAGTCAGATTTCCCAGCTTGAATGGAGTATTTCCCAAGCGTCCTAATTGCGCGATTAGTTTGTCAGTAGTTAATGGTTGATTTTGAGCAACTACTAATAGTATTTCAGATTCTACGTTAATTGTATGTCCCAGCTCATCACTGGCGATCGCAATTAGTGGTCGATCGACAGCTCCATGTATCTCCAGATCGATCGATCTTTGAAATTGGGGCACATCTCCAGCATAGGTTTGACGCACCTGTTTATCCAATTCTGGATCGCTAGTTTTCCAGACTTTATCACCGACATATACGCGCCGAAAATCGATCGCACCACGCCCAAATGCCAGCATAATTTCACCGTTGTCACCACCTGTAAATACTTCGTAAATTCGCCCCCCTTCTTCTTTTTCATCTGGATGTCCGCAATCAAATACAATCCCATCGCCTGGTTTAATTGGTGCGATTGGGCTAATTGTAATTGCCTCTCTGTCTGGATAAACTCGAATAACTTCGCCTAAATATACGCCCCGCTTTTTCCCAAATCGGGCGTGAACCAAAGCTTGATTATCAATCCCTTCAAACCAGCCTGTATATAACCCCCGCGAAAATGCCATTTCCAGGTTATATAAATCCTTACTTGACTCAACTTGTGGTTCCAAATCTGCCACGATTTTATCCAATGCCGATCGATAAACTCGCGTCACACTAGCTACATATTCAGGTGCCTTCAATCGCCCCTCAATCTTGAGACAACTTACCCCACTTCTGACAATCTCTGGTAATACATTTAAACCTGCTAAATCTTGCGGACTAAGCAGATACTTCTTGTCTCCCAAATGATACTCCTGACCATCCACAATCAGATCGTAAGGCATCCGACAAGCTTGGGCACATTCACCTCGATTTGCCGATCGACCACCCAGAGATTCACTTGTTAAACATTGCCCCGAATAAGCAACACATAACGCTCCATGCACGAATACTTCGAGGGGAATTGACACCTTTCGTTCCCCTAATTGTTGCTTAATTTTAGTGATTTCAGCGATCGAACATTCCCGCGCCAATACAACTAAATCACAGCCCAATTCATGGGCAAACTCTACCCCCGCCGCACTCGTCACCGTCATCTGCGTGGAAGCATGAATCGGAAAATCTGGCGACAAATGCCGAATCAATTTACAAATCCCGACATCCTGCACGATCGCCGCATCCACTCCCGCTAAAATCATGCTGCGGAGATATTGCTCCGCTGCAACTAGCTCCTGCGGAAACACCAGCGTATTCATCGTCACATATCCCTTTACTCCCCGCTGATGCAACCACGCCATCAGCTCCGGCAAATCCCCGACTGTGAAGTTCTCCGCCCGCATTCTGGCATTGAATCGCTCCAGCCCAAAATAGATGGCATCCGCGCCATTCTCGACGGCAGCCTTGGCACATTCCCAGTTCCCTGCTGGTGCAAGCAACAGCGGGCGATGGGTGAGGGTGGAAGTGGAAATAGGTGCAATCTGCATACAGTCGAGTTAGGAAAATCTACGCCTTTGTATTCTAGCCTTCTAGACAACTCAAGACTGATTCGCAAGTTTTAAGCCAGATTCAAGAAAACCGAACCTGCCCATATCCCATGACTGAGCGAAAAATTGGCACAATATAAAGAATGAGAATTATGACCCAATCGCTAACTGAACTATGAAACTGTCCAGACTAGGTTACTCGATCGCGGCAATCTTTTTGACAATTGCTACTTTCTTTTCTGCACCTGTATTTGCCGCAGTGCCTGTAGCCGCCATTGCTAGTGATAATGCTGGCACTAGCTTTGTCAGCAGAGCCGTCGATTTAGTCGGATCGGCAGTGGTGCGGATCGATACGGAGCGCACGATTACGGGGCGCACGGATCCATTTACTGGGGATGAAGCGATGACGGGACTGTCCCATCCTCAACTCGTGCGCGGACAGGGTTCGGGCTTTATTATCGATCGAGATGGAATTATCCTCACTAATGCTCACGTTGTCGATCGAGCTGATAAAGTAACGGTGATCCTCAAGGATGGGCGGAGTCTAGAAGGCAAGGTGCAGGGTGTGGATCCAGTCACCGATTTGGCAGTGGTAAAGGTTAGCGGTGCCAAGAATCTACCGATCGCCCAGATGGGTGATTCTGATATTATCAAAGTTGGGGACTGGGCGATCGCCGTTGGCAATCCGTTTGGATTGGACAATACAGTGACATTGGGCATCGTCAGTACCCTCAAGCGGGCTAGTGCTACCGTCGGCATGACCGACAAACGGCTTGATTTTATCCAAACTGATGCTGCAATCAATCCTGGTAATTCTGGTGGCCCCCTGCTCAATGCTCAGGGGCAAGTAATCGGCATCAATACAGCGATTCGTGCCGATGCGATGGGAATTGGCTTTGCGATTCCGATTAATAAAGCGAAGACAATTTCGACTCTATTAGCGCGTGGTGAAAAAGTTTCCCACCCCTACCTCGGTGTCCAAATGGTGACACTCACGCCAGCAATCGCGGCTGAGAATAACAACGATCCGAATGCACTATTTCAAATCCCTGAAGTTAATGGGGTGTTGGTAGTAAAAGTGTTGCCAAATACCGCTGCATCGATCGCTGGAATGCGCCGTGGTGATGCAATCATGGAGGTTAATGGCGAGGCGATTCACGATGCAACTCAATTGCAAGATGTGATGGAAAATAGTCTGGTGAGCAAGCAGATTCAAGTCCGCATCCTGCGGGATGGCAAAAATCAGTTGGTTAAAGTTGTGCCGAAAGATTTGAATTCTTAGGCTGCTAAAAATGGGTATGCTCAAATCTGGCACCAATGCGTAGCAGCAATTCTAAATTATTCGATTTCGATCGCCAACTATATGCTGTAGGGGCGGGTTCATGTGGTAGGGGCGGGTTCATGCTAGATAGTCCAGCTTAGTACCAATAAATATCAAACAAAACCCGCCCAACCCCACCAACAACAATCGATTGTTGTTGGTGGGGTTGGGCGGGTTTTGTTCATTACTCGACTGTGCGTTGCGGGTATTTTTAGCATGAACCCGCCCATACAGGTTAATTGTGCCGGATGAGATCCTAATTCGTGAGTTGAAATTCACTCAATCGCCTGTCGATCTGTTGATGGCAGGCTGGCGGCAAAACCTGGAGATTTTGACACCAGCCGATATCTAGATTCGAGTCAGATTCAATTGCAAATACCAGTTCAGCCGCTGGTTGATAGTCAGCTACAGCGGTTAGAATCGGACCTGTCGAATCATGCGGCACCAGCCATTCTTGGAGATAGATCGCCAACTGCTGCTGCGGAATGTACCGAAAATTCAGGCTTGGTTCTGACACATCTCTTGAGTGACGGTCAGAATCATCCAGGAGATCGATCGAGCTGCTAATGACTAGAACTCCGCGATCGAGATTTAGGTAGCCTTGCCAAGCCTGGTAGCCAATCCACAGCGAGTTTTGCACGAAGAAATTGGTACGACGATCGGGGTTATAGTGCCGCATTGCTGGGTGTAAGAATTGTAAGTGGGGGAATTTTCGCGAGGATACCTTGTTTCAATGGTGCCGGACGTTCCTTCCAGGGTAGATCCCCTGTTGGGTGCTGATAGTATTTCTCGGCACAGTCCAAAATGTTGCTCAGAGGGATACTTGAATCCTGCGTTGCAATATCCCCAAACAAATAAGTATGCTTCCCTGCACCTGCAAAGGAAATCGCACAGGAGCGACTACAGGCACTCATACAGCCGACAGCTTGAATCGGAAATTCCGCCGCCAAGTCCCAATCTTCATGCAAAGCTTGGAGTTTTTGTAACAATAACTCGCCTTGGCTGACACCAACGCGCTGACCATCTTGCCACTTACTGCCGCAAGTGGTACAAACAAATAAACAATGTTGTGGGTTCACCTAATACCTCGTAGGTTAGTCGGATATGTACTTGCTGGCGGGCATTCTGACTCGATCGATACTAAAGCCGTATCAGATTTACAGTTGCGGGACAGTGCTGGATTTTCACCAATCTTTCCCCATTACTTCAAGCGACTGTTCCCCGCTTGAACCAGGATTTTCATTATACTCATATCTTGCATCAAAACAAAGTTACTAGTGTTTTGGTGAATAGTGGATCGTGAATCGGAAAGGTACTTAAAAGTAAGTTTTGAGGCTGTTCTTAATCGTCCATTGTCCAAAATTCACCCACCATTCACTAAATTGGCTTTAACGTCGGAATCCCAACTCCACGTGGATAGTATGGATGGGTGTTGGCTGTTTTGTGAATCCAGATACAGTGCCGAATACTGTTGCTGAGGGGAGTGGTAAATCGATCGATCTTACTGATTTCACCACCGAGTTTTGCTACTGCTAGTTCGAGACTTTCAGCTTCTTCTTCTGTCCAGTTACCACGGTAGAGGATTGCGGTACCGCCTGTTTTGACAAGGGGGAGTGCATATTCAGCACAGATATTTGCAGAGGCTACTGCTCGAATTAGCGCGAGATCGTATTGATGTCTATGCTCTTTTTGTTGCCCTACTTCTTCGATTCGACTAACTAGTGGATGAACATTTGTGAGATTCAGCTCTGGGGCGATCTCTTGAATAAATCCAATCTTTTTGGCAGTAGAATCGACCAAAGTTAGCTGCCAATCTGGTCTAGCGATCGCCAGTGGTAATCCAGGAAAACCAGCTCCAGTACCAATATCAATCACCTGTAAGGCTAATGAATTATTAGTTAAGTCACCGACACCACGAACCGAATCCCACAGATGTTTTTCCCAAAATTCCTCAGGCTCGGTAATTCTCGTCAGGTTTAATTTTTGGTTGGCAGTAATTACTGCTACATATAAGAGTTGCAACTGTGATTGCTGTTCGACTGTGGGACACCAATCAATTGTCTCTTGCCAAATTGTCTCCATATTCGGCAGATTATTTGAACTGGAAATTGATGGGGAATTCATGGAATTGGTAAATGGTGGATGGCGATTCGTGCTCCTCGGGTTCCCCGTAAGCGCAGAGCGCAGGCTTTGCCAACGCGCTAGCGTTGCGGAGCAAGGGTTTAGCGAATCAAGACAGTGGATGGTGGATGGCTTGCACTGTTCGCGTAGCGTCTGCCTTAGCAGAGCGGAGCCGAAGTGTGAATGGTAAATGTAGTAACTCACCATTTATGATTTTTGGGAGACAACTAAAATCACACCAAGTGAAATCGATGCTAGCCCGAGCATCTGAGTAAATGCGATCGATTCTCGAAACCAGAAGTGTCCTAATAAAACTGAGCAAATATAACTGAGTGAAATTGCTGGAGCTGCAACACTTAGATTGACACGAGTAAGTAATAAAATATAAACGATCGCACCCAGTGCATAGCAAGTTAAACCAACTAATAGTTCTGGAGTAGTAACAATACTCAGAACGTGATTCATCGCATTGCCCATCTCAACCTTACCGAGTTTTGACGCGCCTAATTTGAGAAAAAATTGACCAAATACGCCAGCTAAAATAGAGATCAGTAGTAAGCTCAATTCTGGTAAGGTCACAGTTAATTCCTGAAGTATGAATGTACAAAGCCATCGCTCTCGTTGAGATCGGATCCGAACAAGCGGTTAAATCGCTGATTCCTAGCCTACTATCTTATCATCTCGATCGATCAATTGGATCTAGGTGCGTTTATCTTGGTTTATAAATAGATATATCTCGTCCTGCTGGTATTCAAGGTTGAATAGTTTTGATGCTTGAGCGCGTGCCTCTAATTTATTCATTACCTCAAGACTGCTGTTCCAGCCTGGATGTTTCAGATCTAGTAGCACATACTTAAATTTCTCTAAATCAATTGATCCTGTGTCGTTAAATGTTAGCTTGACAACTGGACGGTGAGTCAGATGGGGAGCGATTTCTCCGGTTGTCAGAACGGCTCCGTCATCTTGGATTTTTGCGATCGCAATCGTTGTAGCTTGATGTGTATCAAGAGTAGAGAAATAACTAGTCCAGAAGTATTCAAGTTTTCCAGACAACAAGAATATAATAGTAGCCCAAGTTACAATTACTTTCCTAGTTTTTAGCCAGTTGTGATTAGCAGCGACACTACTAATAACTGCTATAAATAGAAAAGGTAAAATTGGTAAAGAATAGTGCTGTGTTAAGCTTCGCTGAAGTGAATAAGTTGATAGGATATTAATCAACAGAGTAGGAACAGCACAGAGCAGTGGTGACAGGCTTTTTGGAGATATCCCCCAGAACACTGGTAGGATGAGTAGAGCTAAGTATTCGATCGTATTCAGCGATAGAATCTTGCCAAAAATCAGGTCGGGTTTGATAAAAATATTTGAAACTATTTCAATAAAAGAATTACCGAGATAGCGATATCTACCCGCTATTGCCGCTGTCATACCACCCATGTCAGTACCGAGAAATGTGGGGATAATCAACCTAGTTGAGATAATAAACCAGGCTAATCCAGCGAATATAGCGATCGATCCAAATACTTTCCGATGCTCAAAGAGTATCAACCATAATCCCATTGAGATAACTGTCAATGATAATACTGACTTACAACTCAAGATTAGGGCAACAGCAAATAAGTACAAAATCATCCTATTTTGCCTAGCAGCTAAAACAGCAAACAGGAATCCAGGTACTGCAATTACATCTGGGTGAAAATCAAATAGAACTTTATTTAAGATAACAGGATAAAGTAGATAAGTAATCACGATCGTCGTTGCTTTTTGACGATCAAGTCCCGATCCAATCGCCAGATGATAAAGTGGTAATCCCCCAATGGCTAGCGAGATCGCCTGTACAGCAAATAACCAGTGAACGTCAGGATAGATCCGATAAAGTAATGATAATGGATATAAAACTACCGCTGCATGATCGGATAGGATATGAAATCCACTTAATGATACAATTGGTTTCTGACCTGTACTAATTAAATAAAGTCCTTGGTCAAAGAATCCTAAATCAAGTGCATGGGAGTGATAAAGCCAATGACGAAGACTGCTACAGGTAAATAAGAATACTGTGGCAATACTAATACTGGCAGTAATTGGATATGATTTAACTAAATTATTCATCCCTGATTAAATACTTCATAAATGATCGATCGGATCCTTAGATTTCAACTTGAGATCTCGTTGCTAGAGTTGATTGGGGAATCAATATCTCAAATCTATCGTCAAGTGAGATACTAGAAACAGTGACAAATATTTTAGTCTAGATCTACATAATGATATATCTCGATCGAATTAAGAATTATCCAGCACCAGGTAGGATGCTGAGTTTCTTGCTAGTACTAATATTACTATGGTTGCCAGGTCTTGCACTCATTTATGGTGTGATGGGAAGTACTCAAAATTTAGCCGATCCTTCCACCCAGAATTTACTGACAATTCTCACGATGGGATTACTAGCAGTTGAATTTATGATCCTGCTACCCTGGTGGGGGCGACAAGTATATCAGCATCCAAACTTATATTACCGCTATGGACTGGTGCCTACTCGTAAAAATGCTTTGTTCTGGCTTCAAGGTTTAGCTATCGGCTGGTGTGCGACTGCTTGCTTGTATCTTGTGCAATGGTTGTGCGGTTGGATTACTTGGCAGTCGCCGAGTTTACCCCTGTGGCAATTGGTATTAGAAAGTATCCCCACTGCTATCGGCGTAGGATTGGCAGAGGAGCTATTTTTTCGTGGTTGGATGCTAGATGAGTTGGAGCGAGACTATACGCCACAGGTGTCTCTGGTGGCTGCTGCTAGCTTATTTGCGCTGCTCCACTTTCTCAAACCGATTCCAGCAATGTTGCAATCTCTACCTCAATTTCCAGGGCTATTTTTGATGGGTGCAGTGATGATCGTTGCCAAGCGTCAGCATGGTAATCTATTAGGCATCTCGATCGGGATTCACGGTGGAATGATCTGGGCTTTTTATTTAGTTAGCGTTGGCAAGATTGTCAAGTATTCTAATAATGTCTCTGACTGGATTACGGGCATTAATGGTAATCCAATCTGTGGATTACTTGGCTTGGTATTTATGGCAGGATTGGTAGTGTTATTGTCCAAATTTCCAAAGCAGCAGCAGACTTTTTAATTATCTATTTTGCTACAGGGTTATACTTTTGAACTCACACAATATTGCGATCGTCCTCACTGGCACAATTACGCCCAATACTAATTTAGTTAATAAATATCTCGATCCTCAAGCAAGAAGGAATGAATACCTAGCAGCGATTAATTTCTATCGTCAGTTTGGGGAAGTTTATTTCCTAGAAAATTCGACATATGAATTAGATCGAGATCCTGAATTTCGAGATATTCCAAATGTTAATATTCGGAAGTTTCCTGTATCAAATTTCCCCGATCGAGGTAAAGGATTTCAGGAATTTGAGATGATTGACGCTTGGATTGATAGCGAAACAAATCTGCCTGACAAGTGGATCAAGGTGACTGGACGTTATATCTATGAGGAATTTGGAAGGATCTTGAAGGAATGTGATCGGAATACCCAAAGTATCACAATTAATCAATATTTATTTGCAAAGTGGGCAGATGTGGCACTTTTTTGTACAACCACTAGTTTTTACAAAAGTTATCTTCTTGGTATATACCAACAGTGTAATGACAGTACAGGTTGGTGCATGGAAAAAGTCATGAATGCTAATCTGAGTAAGTTATCGAAGACATCATTTTTACGATTTAAGATTTATCTGAAATGCTCTGGTATTGCTGGCAGTACAGGAAAAGTAATTAGCAATGTGTGGCTAGATGCGATCAATTCTACCGTGATGCGATTAAATTATTTCTTAGATAAGCGATACATGTGGATTAGTTTCTAAATTACATCACCTCAAGCTAATTTATGTCGAAAGAATATGGGCAAGACTTATTCAGTGCTTCAGAACCCAATCTAAAAATAACTTGGTTGCTATTCTTGTCAGGAATAATTGCTTTACCGTACACGACATTGGGTGCAATTCCGATTGCGGTTGGTTTATTTCTGATCATCAGACTAAATTTAGCTGAGATTCGTGCAGCTAAATTAAATCAGATCTTGACACTTTTGTCACTAGCAATTTTATTAATTTCACTCTTGAGTGTAAATTATTTAGAATCTTTAGTATTTACCGTCAATATTTTTCCATTTTTTGTTTTTTTTGCCAGCTATCAGTATTTATTCAAACATCCAGATCCTCTGAGAAAACTAGCTTGGATTATTATTCTGTCTTCAATTCCGATGGTGATAATTGGATTTGGACAATTGTGGGGCGGCTGGAGTATCGATCTAAAAGCAGGTTCCGCGCAGGTATTAGATGTACACAGATTTGGGATGCCTCCAGGCAGAATGTCATCGATCTTTTATCATGCGAATGCACTGGCTAATTATCTACAACTAGTGTTCACTTTATGTATGGGATTGTGGCTAGACATTTACTCCAACCAAAATTATCGCGAACAGACAGCTAAATTTTATTTCTTGAGCTGCTATGTGATTGTCACTTTACTAGCATTAATTTTAACTAGTGCTAGAACGGGATGGGTTGTGACTGTGGTGTCGATCATCGCAATGATTATTTATCAAAAACGGTATTTAATCTTGGGTATAATCTCTCTATTAGTGAGTCTAATTTTCGGAGCTGCTTATGCGCCAGATCCAGCAAAAACTGGCTTAAGGCAAATAGTACCCAGTTACTTTTGGGCAAGAATTAACGATCAGATGTATCCAAATCGTCCGACTGCGGATACTCGTGAATCAATCTTTCAATTTGCAGGGCAATTGATCGCGGCGAAACCTTGGAGTGGCTGGGGATTACAAACTTTTGGAAATCTCTACCGAGCGAAAACTGGCTTGTATATCAATCATCCCCACAATCTATTACTGAGCTTGAGCTACGGCTTAGGCGTACCATTAACAGTATTTATAGTCACGGTAATGGGTTATATCTTCTATATCGCAATCAGAGGATTTTGCTATTTGCCAGATCGTTGGAAATCAGCACGATCGATCGTGTTTAGCTATATAATTGCAGCGATTGGATCGATCGTCATGAACATGACTGACATTACGATTTTTGTCCTACCATTGAATGTGATATTTTGGTCAATTTTAATGGCTATCTACACAATTGGTAAAATTAGTATTCAAGAACATACTAATTTAATTAACGATCAATCGATCGGTTCGTAACAATTGTTGCTCCCATATCGATCGAGAAAGCGTTTTCGATGGTGTCGATAAAATCCTGTTGCCTGTCTTGCTGGGCGAAGAATAGCACAGCCTCTGAGTATTCTTGTAGGGCTGCTGGGTGAAATTCATATTTCATTTCTTTGAGAGTTGCCGTATTTGTGCCAAGGCAATATCTCCAGGAATTGTTTGGACTGCGCCGCTGTCAATTTCAGCCATACGCTCTTGAGCTTTGTTCACTGCTTCTATCAAAATATCTCCATCGATCTGGCTGGTCATGCTTTTCACGATTTTGTCAATAAGGAGAGCTTTATCCGCATCTGGTAATGCAGTTGCTTCTGAAATGAGTTGGTCTAGGGTTAGCATTGGCTCGTTTTACTCCAAGGGACTATTCTGATTTTAGCATTTGACACTTAAATCTCAATCGATCGGTTCGTATCGATTGTTGCTCTCATATCGATCGAGAAAGTCATCAAAACTCAGGTACTTCTGCTGGATTTGTTGGTCTACTGCAATGGTCACACGTCAACTTAGCCAAACTAATATTCTCAGTTTACTTGGTTATTTAGCTTGACAGCTTGGACAAAAATAAACCCGTCGTCCGCCGAGGGTATCTTTGAGGATTTCGGTGTGGCAGAGGTGACAGAGGCAATCTTGGCGACCGAAGACCCAGTGGCGGTATTGACGGCGGGTTTGGCCCTGTTGTTTGAGTTGTTGGACGATCGCTAAACTATTGGTAATCCCCTTGGTGGCATAGGATTGGCGCGGGAGTTCGAGCAGTGCGACGGCTAGCTTCTGGAGCTGATCTGTCGAACAATCCACTGGTCTTAAACTGGGATGAATTCCAGCTACAAATAAAACTTCGCTGCGTAGATAGTTGCCCAAGCCGCCCAAGAAATGTTGATTTAGCAGCAGTGCGGGGAATCCTTTGCGGTGAAAGGTTTTGCTTTGGAGTCTGTCGAGTACCATTTCGACTGTGGTGGTAGCTTCTAGCACATCGGGGCCGAGTTTTTGCAGGAATGGATGGGCGGCGATTTGGTCGTCGTCTAGTACGTCAATGTCTGAGGCACTGTAGAGCAGAGCCGATCGCTTTTCGGTATGAATGGCTAGCCGGAGCTGTCGATTGGTGGTTGGATAATCGTAGGCACGACGAGTATACCAAACACCGTAGAGCTGATTGTGACTATAGATGGTGAGCTGATTGCTGAAGCGGGTGAGTAGGGCTTTGCCTTTAGGAGTAACGGAGACGATGCGGGCGGCGGAGAGTTCGGATTCAAAGGATTTGAGATGGTCAAAGGCAAAGGAGACTTCGGTGAGCGATCGATCTACAACATCTTTGGCAATTTTATCAGCGGCTAACTTAATTTCTGGACCTTCAGGCATGGTGTTTTCGCGCTATGGCTGGCAAAGATCGATCGATGAAATCATTGAATTAACTTACTTTAGTACTTGAAGCTTGGCAAAATCGCATTTGGCGACGGCATCTTGAGCATTATTTTGACACTGAAGATAATTTTGCCATGCAGCCGGAGAAATCTGATGACTGCCCAACTTTTGACTGACTGTGGTGGCTAATTCAGCATCAGGAAAGAAACAGCTAAACATCTTGGCACAGGTTTCGACATTCAAGTATCCCAGCTCAAATTCTCGATCGCATCTACCAGGACGGATCAGGGCAGGATCGAGCTGTTCGCGATGATTGGTGGTCAGGATCGTAATGCTGCCTTCGACGGCTCCCGCGCCATCGAGGGTGTTGAGCAGAGCACTAAACGATAGCTCACCCAGGGGTTTGCGACCGGAGAAGACACTATCGATATCTTCGAGGGCAACGATCGAAGTGGGGGTAATTTCTGACCAAGCGCGGAGTAGAGCACTATCGTCCATATCGGTCAGGGAGAGGGAGACCAACTGCCGATCGTAGTGGCTGGCGATCGCCTGAATTAGGGAGCTTTTACCCGTACCTGGGGGACCATAGAGAAGATAACCGCGTCGCCAGGGAATCCCCCGTTGACGGTACAAGTCTCGACTGGCGAGAAACCTGTCGAGATCGGCGAATAGTTCGGTTTCGGTGAGGGGATCGATCGCCAGGGTTTCGCGCCTACGCTTGGTTTGGGTGCGGACGATCGAGATCGTGCCGCCGATTAACCGGACAATTAGTGGAGCTTCGAGGTTGTAGTTAGTTTCTAATTGGTTTAGCCAGGACAGCAGTTGAGGCTGCCACCAGCGGATTGTGGCGAGGGTCAGAAGCTGGGTATTTTGCAAGTCGGTGACTTTGAGATCGTGGCGATGGATGCCGATATACGCGCCCTGATAACCGATGCCGATCCAACCCGATCGCGGTTGGAGTCTGGTTTTGAGCGTGGGCGACTCGATCGCGGGGGTGACTAGGGGGGCGTGGGTGTAGATTAGTTCGCTGAAATCATAAACTTTGCCTGTGCGCTCTAGTTCCCAACAGATGGCACTGTAGATCGGATTGGTTTCGGCGATTGTTACTTGGCAGGCTAGTCGCTGGAGTCCGAATTGGATGATGAGGTTGAGTAGTTCACCACCATAGCGGATGACTAGACCACCCAGAAATAATAAAATCGGATCGAGACTATTAAACATACTCACAGATGGCTATTTCCCTGCATCCCAATCCATTGCCGCAGTCGTCACGGCTTGCTCGACTGTTTTTTCACCCAACATTGCTGCTTGGAGATTTTCATAGATTGCCTTTTTCAAGACATTGAGATTTTTCAATGGGGGGATCAGGATCTCTGATTGAGATAGTTGTTCTGCACTGATCAATTTGCCTTGTGCCAGAGCTGATTTATCATTGCTACTGCCTAACTTCGTTTTATATTCAGCTACCGCTTTGATATTCGATGGTAAGGTATCCGAAGCTTGGGCGAAGGCAAGTTGATTGCTGGCATCAGTGATGAATAATGCAAATTTAACAGCGGCTTCGGACATCTTGGTACTGCGGGGAATCACCAGATTCATTACTGCTACACCCTTTTTGCCTGTTTGCCCAGTGATTTGGGGGGCGACGGCGGAGACTTTGGCTATCTGGGGAGCATTTTTCGCAATGGTGTCGATAAATGGTGCCCCGGCGGAGAGCATTGCTGTTTCACCTGCTTGATAGAGTTGGATCCCCTGCTGATGCCCTTGAGTTAGGGCTTCCTTGGGTAGTAAGCCTTGCTTGTAGAGATCCACCCAATATTGAAATGCGGCTCTACCAGCGGGAGTATTGAAGGCAGATTTGCCCTGTTTGTCTACTAGTTGTACGCCCATTTGCACCAGGGATTCGAGCACATCGTTGCTATCTTCAGGTACAAACGTGGTGAAGAAGGCGTACTTTCCAGTTTTGTCTTTGATTTGTTTGGCAGCTTTGGCTAATTCTTGATAGGTGGTTGGTGGTTGAACAACACCTGCTTTGGTGAGCAGCTCTTGGTTGTAGATCGTGACGTTGGTGGTGAGGTACCAGGGAAAACTAAAAGCTTTGCCATCAAGGGTGCCAGCTCGCCAGATACTGGGAATATATTCTTTATTCTCGCCTTTGGTTAAAACGGGATTCAATTCCAACCAGGCATTTTTAGCCGCTAGTTGAATCGCAAAGTCAGGATTGAGATTGACGACATCGGGGGCAGTTTTAGCACCCATTGCTGCTTGAATTTTGCCCTGCATGGCTCCCCACGGCACATCTACCCAATTAACTTTGATCCCAGGATTAGCAACTTCAAATTTGGAGATCGCCTCTTTGAAATAATCATTAAACTTGGGCTGAAGTTGCATCGTCCAAAATTCTAATTGGGGCGTGCTGCTAGTGGGAGACTTGAGACAACTTACTACTCCCGCCAATACTAATCCCACTAACCCACCAACCAGAAAGCGACGCAAATTACCTATCTTCATCATTAGCTCTAATCACCCATCGATCGACATCAGAGCATTATCGGCGATTTGGTCGATCGAGCATAGGGGGTTTCCACTCTCCATCGCACATTCACGCGCTCATTCCTAGCTCCGTTCTAAACCACCTGGGGATCAATCCCCAGGCTACTAGCCTAAAGTCCACTAAAGTGGACTGATACATCTTGAGTCCACTTTAGTGGACTTTGGCTACGAGCACCGCACTTTAGTAGCGGGTGGTTAGTGACTAAGCACAATACTAATTAATTAAAACAATTGACTGGTAACGATCGATAGTTCTGGAAAGATCGGATCGGAAATTAGCTGTTCGCCTGTATATGTTACCGGAGCAGCATCAGCATAAAGCACCGTCAACGTTCGAGCTGATGGATCGATAATCCACACCCGCAACACATTATTACTCAGATAAATACTCGCTTTTTGAATCATTTGTCCAAACGTTTGTCCAGGTGAAATAATTTCAATTGCTAGTTCTGGCGCGACTGGACAAGCTGCATTTTCGTCCCAAGTAATTGGTAATCTGTCGAATGAGACATAGCTTAAATCCGGCACAGGGGTGTAAGCTTCAGTTAGATCGATCGCCCATTCAATTTCTACTCGACCATAATTGACAGCCCAATCAGTCAAGATTACATAGAGCTTGCCAGTAGCGCGAGCATGAAAGTATTTTGGTGACATCTTGGCAACGGTAACTCCATCAATTAATTCGTAAGTAACATCAGCAGCATCAGCGATCGCCCAAAACTCTGCTTTAGTAAGTTTCTTAATTAGAGTATCGACCATATTATTACCCTCAAAATCCTAATTCAAATTTAACATGGTTTAGATCAACTCATACAGAGTACTGCGTTGACGGTAGTTGCGATTAATCGCCTCAATCGCGCCCTGTAAATCTGCTACCGTCTGATTTGTGCCACCTTCAGCACCTGCCATCGTGGTAATATGCTCCTCCATCAGCGTTCCGCCCAGATCGTTACATCCCCAGGTTAAAGCAGTTTTCGCGCCTTCTAGACCCAATTTGACCCAACTGGGTTGATGATTGGGGATATAGTTACCCAGAAAAATTCGGGCTACGGCGGTTAAGAGGAGATTGTCAGCTAATACTGGCTGATCTCTGCCGACGCGACTGCGAAGGGGTGCAGGAGCGGATTGTCCGACAAAAGGCAGGATAATAAATTCGGTGATGCTGGCGGGAGATTGAGCGGCGATGGCTTGTTGTTGAATTTGTTTCAACTGCTCGAAATGAGCAATTTGCTGGCTGGGTGTCTCAATATGTCCAGCTAGCATCGTACTCGTCGTGGGCATTCCCAAGCGATGGGCGGTAGTGACGATTTCAATCCAAGTCGCGCTATCGATTTTTTCAGGGCAGATAATTCGTCGGACTTGATCATCTAGGACTTCGGCGGCTGTCCCTGGCATGGAGCCGACTCCAGCCTGCTGGAGTGCAATAATTACCTCGGCGTAGCTCAAGCCATCTTGCCGCGCAATGAATTCAATCTCCTGGGGCGAGAAGGCATGGAGATGAAGCTGAGGAAAAGTAGTCTCGATCGCGGTGACTAGTTCTAGGTAATATGTTAGCGATCGATTATCAATCTTTGCACCTGGATGTAGTCCGCCCTGCATACAGATTTCCGTTGCTGATAGAGCCACTGCATCAGCGGCTTTGGCGAGTATTTCTTCGGTACTGAGCCAAAACGCGCCTTCGGTACCTGCATCGCGTCTGAAGGCACAGAAGCTACAGTGCTGTTCGCAGATATTGGTGAAATTGATATTGCGGTTGATCACATAGGTGACGGTATCGCCGACTTGAATCTGACGCAATTTGTCGGCAGTTATTCGAATTTGCTCGATGATGTCTGGAGCTGTTTGAGTCAGAAGGATTAGTGCGTCTGCGGTGGAGATATCTTCCCCACTTAAGGATCGATCGAGAATGTCGTCAATTATGGTAATGTCTGAAGCAGTTGGTGAAGCGATAATTTCAGACATATCGATCGGCGAATCTACATATCTATCTTAATCAATTTGGACTCAATACTTTCACCTCTTCGATCTATTCGGCTAAATCGGGTAATTTCTGACCATACTTCTCGGCGGTTGCTAACCATAGTTCGGTGACGATTTTCAGCTCGGCTAGAGCCTCATCCAGCGTTTCGCCTTGTGCCAAGCAGCCCTTCAGTGCTGGAATTTCAATGACATAGCCACCTTCTTCACATTCATGGGTTACGGTTTGATATTCCATTATCGCAATCCTATTTGAATTCCTCACAGTACAGTCAACTTGTAGGGGTTCCCCCGTTGGCGGAAGCCCGCTCCCCCAGGAGAATAAAAACGCCGCTCGTGCCCGCCCTCTAGGGACTAAGCTTCTCATTTAGGATCTCCATAGTCATCATCCTCTAGTTCTGAGTCGGCTGATTCGATCGATTCCAACACCTTTTCCACAAAAATAATTTTCACTTTATTATTTTGGATGGGAATTGCCAAAATAGTTTCAGCATAGATATAAACATGATGGCTGTCGGTAACAGTATCGAGATAAAATCCTTCGTATTCGAGTAGATGCCGAATGTCAGCAAAAGTTGCATTCTGGGGGCTATTTGTTAGCCTGTCGATCAGTTTTTCTCGCTTACTCATTTGCTGATTAGATCATTAACATCACTAGATTATTCATTCTTCCTGCTTAATTACAGATTCGATCGCACTAATGAGATCTGATTGTGAATATGGCTTGGTCATATAAACATCAACACCTTGTTTCTGCCCCCAAAACTTGTCCATCTCTCGATCGCGTGCAGTGCAGGCGATAATCGGAATGTCGGTAGTGTCTGGATAAGCCTTTAATAAGCGACAGAACTCAAACCCATTAACTCCTTCCATCGTAATGTCAGTAATAATTAGATCTGGCTTTTCCTTTGCCGCCAATTCCATCCCATCTGCGGCATTATTTGTAGAGACAACTTGATAATTATTCTGCTCTAGATAAAGAGTAATTAAATCTCTCTCAGATTGACTATCCTCGACAACTAAAATCTTCTTCACTTATTTGATTTATTGAACTAACTGAATTCAGTCCTTATTATTTACTCAGTGGGAGTACTCTGGCACAAATAATGCTTGTTGTGAGTACCCCTACAATAGTATTCTATCGCCTGTTGTGTTTTTTCAATCAAATGGTAGCAATAATCGACCCCTTCCGATCGGCTTCGGGCGAAGTTTAGCCATCTACTTCCCTGCTGATTGCGGCACTACCACCTACTTTGCTGGCAATCGCACTCAATGCTCCCACCACGAAAATAGCGGCAAATGTGGCAATCACAGCATAGGTATAGAGAGCTGCCAAGGAATCTGCTTCACCCAAAAACTTCTTAAATGTCGCTTTGATGGCATCATTCCAGGCAAGTGCCGCCACAAATCCCAGAGAAGCAGATGCCAAGGTGATCATCGTTTGCAGTAGGGAACGAATCGTCGTTAGAGACCGATTGCGGATATCTATTTGTCTAGACATAGTATATGCTAAATAAAATTTTGTAATTTTAGTCTAGCCTAGCAGGGACAAAATTTTCTTGATTCATTTAGGATCGATCTCAACATTTAACCAACTTAGCAGCTTCAGCGATCGACGATTTCAATTTTTCAGCCAAAACTCGAACGTGAGGTTCCTGCATCAGTGATGTGTGGTTGCCAGGAACCCACTGCATGTCTAAACCATCGGTAAGCCAATCTCCCCAACCGAGGGTTGGATGTTTCTCGATATACCAATTTTGGTATTCGCTCCAAAAAATTGTTGCTTTCCCTGCAAAAGTTTGGGGTTGGTACTCTTTTGTTGCTTGGACATTACAGTCGAGCACTTTGATCAATTCAGGCGTGAATATGTCGAGATCGGATAATGTGGCAACCACCTCATCTCGATATCCCTGCGCTTTAGGATTGAACAACTTCTCATAATAAAAGTTAAACTGTTCTTTAACTGTTTGTGTTCGGATCCGATCGATTTGAATACCGACCCATTCTCGAAATGGTGTGCTGATTGCTGGAATAACTGGACATCGAGTATCTAATAACCCTAAAAAAGCAACTTTTTCACCTTGCTCAGTTAGCTGTCTAGCCATTTCAAAAGCAACAATACCTCCAAAAGAATAGCCAGCAATAAAGTAAGGTCCCTGAGGTTGAATTGCTTGAATTGATTGAATAAAATAATCAGCCATTTCTTCTATTCGTTCGATCGGCGGTTGTTTGCCATCAATTCCACGCGGCTGTAGCCCATAAATTGGTCGATGAATGTCTAATACTTTAGAGAGTATGTGATAGTCAAATAAATTTCCGCCTAAAGGATGAACACAAAACAGCGGCGACTTATTTTCACTTGGCTTGAGCAAAACTACTGGCGACCATTCGAGTGTATCACCTGTGCGAATAATTGTTGCTAATTCAGCAATTGTTGGCGACTCCAGCAAAACTGCTAATAATAATTTTTTGTGCCAAATTTTTTCAATTTCGGCAAACAGTTGCAATGCTTTCAATGAATGTCCACCCAGATCGAAGAAATTATCCTCAATCCCAATCTGCTGGAGATCTAGCACCTGTTCCCAGATCTGGACAAGCTGATGTTCCAAGTCGTCACGGGCAGGGATAGCCGCTAAATTTTCTCGACTGGGTGCTGGGAGTCTGTTGCGGTCTAGTTTATTATTTGGAGTGAGGGGCAGCGCGTCCAAGATTTCGACAGCAGAGGGCATCATGTAGTCAGTGAGCTTCGTTTTTAAAAACGATCGAACATTGCTCAGATCGATCTGGGGGCGATTGGGGACAATATAGGCGACGATGATTGTTTCGCCAGCACTATTCTCTTTGCCAACTACGGCGGCTTGCTGAACGTCAGGATGCTGCGCCAATACGGTTTCAATTTCTTCAATTTCCACTCGCATCCCGCGAATCTTGACTTGGAAGTCTTGACGGCCAACAATTTCCAAGTTGCCATCGGGTAAGAAACGGGCTAGATCCCCTGTTTTGTACAGCCATGCTGACTGCTGTTCCTTGCTAAATGGATTGGGGATAAATTTGCGATCGTTTAGCTGGTAATTATTCAGATATCCCCGTGCGAGACTGGTTCCAGACACGTACAATTCACCAGTTTGAGTAGTTTCGACTGGCTGCAACAGATCGTCGAGCACATAGAGTTGATTATGATCATAGGCGGTACCGACGGGCGCGTATCGAGCATTACTGTTTGTTGAGCCTGTACTTGGGGCAGTCGATTTCGCTGGGATCTGATAGGCACAAACGCCAATTGTCTCGGTTTGCCCATAGATATTCACCATCCGTGGAGCTTGTTGAAATTGGCTGCGGACTCGATCTAATAATTGCGCCGTTAACAGCCCCCCTGAAAATGTCAGCAGCCTAATCTGCGAATCTATCAAGGGCGATGCTTGACCTTCTTCCCTTGCTGCTAAACCAATCAGAAGATAGTTCCAAACCGAGGCAACTGTATCAAATACCGTGATTTGCTCGGTCTGAATTAATTCAATCAGACTAAATAAGTTGGCGGTATTTTCCTTGGAAGTGATGACTACTTTCGCACCCTGAGCCAATGGCAATAGTAACTGTCGAACTGAAGAGGAGAATGCAAAAGATGCTGAGTGCAGGTAAATATCATCAGCTTGAATATTGAGTACCTGATTGACAGCTTGCAGATAGCACTCAACCTGCCCGATGGTGATCTGGACACCTTGCGGCTTCCCCGTGGAGCCAGACGTGTACATGATATAGGCAAGATTGGCTGGAGTTGTAGCTACCGATACCAACTCGGCACTTTCATTTGCGACTTTCGCCCATTCTGTATCCAGTAAAAAGCATTCTAATCCTGGCTGCGTTAGATCTGGAACTAAGTGTGATTGCGTCAAAACTAATTGCAATCTGGTATCGGCGATAATCGATGCCAATCGTGCTGGTGGGTAAGCTGGATCCAGTGGCACATATGCCCCGCCAGCTTGAAGTACTGCCAAAATAGCAATGACTAGATCGATCGATCGATCTGCGTAGATTCCGACTAAGCTTTCCGGCTGAACTTGCTGCTTACTCAGGTAATTAGCTAGTTGATTAACCTGTGCATTAAGCTGTCCGTAAGTTAATTCTCTAGTTGAATCTTTGATCGCGATCGCAGTTGGGTTCTTGCTCGACTGGATTGCTAAAAGTTGACGAATTAACATCTGTTCGCTAAGTGTAAAGATCAAGTTGGTGTTGCTCTATACCTTAAATCAGCAAGGTTGCAAAGCTTAATAAGCTGCACCTATTAATTACTATTCTCAATAAAAGTTAAGCTGATTGGCATTCAATCTCTTGGGCAACTACGTTAATATACTTATTCTACAAAGCAATCGAGCAAATAAGACTAAGCTATTTAGCTGAATCCTTGTGAGCTTTTTGCTGAAATCTAGACGTTTACTTAGTAAAGTAGGCAATCGATGAATTATTTTAGGCTGAATGCTAATCAAGTTGTGATGGCGATCGCATTTATAATTTTGGTTTCATGGTATGGACAAATGGATGTTGCTGATTTATTGGAATCATGCTAGTGCCTTACCTCAGTGACTCGCACTGGAGCTATGGTCAATTCTGGGGCGATCTTGTCTGGTGGAGCTGGTTCCCACCGACTGAGGAGAATAGCATTGCTACTATTGCCAATCACATTGAGGACAGTCTTGAAGCCATCGGTGAGTCGATCGATCCCAGCGACAATGGCAATTCCTTCTAGGGGCAATCCGGCTGCTGATAGCACGGTTGTCATCGTAATCAACGCCGATCCAGGCACGCCAGGAGTACTAAATGAGACAAGAAAGCTACTCAGCCCGATCGTAAATAGTAGAGAGGGAGTTAGGGGAATATGATAAATCTGAGCGATGAAGATCGCATTAAATCCCTGAAGAATAGTCGCGCCGTCACGTTTGAGAGCTGTACCCAACGGTAGCGCGAAACTGGCAATTTCCGAGCGCAAGCCATAACCTTCCTGCATATTTTGCAGCACCATCGGCAACACCGCATTGGAGCTAGCAGTGCCAAAGCCCAGAAAGAACGAGGGTTTCAAGCTGCTAAAGAACTTGCGCGGTTCAGCTTTGAGCAAGATCAACACCACCACATAAAACAGGATCATAATGATTGTCGAAAGCCACAGCCCAACCACATACCACGACAGTCGTACTATCAAGCCCAAGCCCTGGGTAGCAATCGTCGAACTAATTAAGGCAAACACACCAACTGGTGCCACATAGAGAATGATTGATAATACCTTCTCGCTGATAATGTAGATGCTTTCCATCAACGCGACAAATGGCTTGGCTTCTGCCTGGGCAAGCTGAATTCCCGCCCCAAATAATGCTGCCGAGAAAATAATTTGGAGCAAATTCCCATCACTGAGTGCGCCCAACGGATTGATCGGAATCAAATTGACTAGCCACTCGATCGAATTTGGAGCCTCTAGATTAGCAGTCGCAGCAGGGATCTCCAATCCCGTCATCCCTGCCCCAGGCTGTAACAGTATCCCCACCGTCATTCCAATACAGAGGGAAATCAAGCTCGTCACCACATAACAAGTCATCAACTTCAACACATATTTACCCACCTGCCCTGTCCCCTGAATCTTGTTCACACCCAAAATCAGCGACGAGAAAATCAACGGCACCACCACAAATTGAATAATCCGCAAAAATCCTTCACCGACTGGTGCTAGTAAATATCGATCGAGTGGTTCGATCGCCAACGGGAAGCTAGTATTGAGGATAGTCCCAAATGCCATACCGATAGCCAGGGCGATGAGGATGAGTGAGGACAGATTCATGAGTTAGTGGTTTAGTGGTTTAGCGGTTTAGTGGTTTAGCAAATTGCAATTTGGGGGTTAGGCTCAGAAAAGTTCAGATTTTAGACAATAGGGTACCAATCAAAACTTAACACAAAAATTTACAATACCAACCCGATCGATCAGACACTACAGCATTAGAGCCACTCACCATTCTTTACTTAGCTAAACCACTAAACCACTAAACCACCAAATTAAGACATTCGATCCTTGTCCGCTCCCAAACTCTCATGGTTAACTAGTTAAAACCATTTGAGTAACGGGACAATCGCTGTGCTAGCTAGAGTTTGGAGTGCGACAATTATCGGCATTGATGCAGTCAAAGTTGGTGTCGAAGTCGATGTCGCCAATGGCTTGCCAGGAGTAACGGTGGTGGGATTGCCAGATATTGCCGTTCAAGAAAGTAAAGAGCGAGTCAAAACAGCCATCAAAAATTCTGGTTCCGCCTATCCAATGCGCCGGATCGTAGTTAACCTAACTCCTGCCGATCTGAGAAAGGAGGGACCGAGCTTTGATTTGCCGATCTGTGTGGGCATTCTAGCCGCTTCAGACCAGGTAAGTGGTGAGTTGTTGGGAGATTATCTATTTTTAGGAGAACTGTCCTTAGATGGCAGTTTAAGGGCGGTTGCGGGGGTATTGTCGATCGCCGCCGCCGCGCTGAAGATGGGAATTACAGGTTTGGTTGTACCTGCGGGCAATGCTCGTGAAGCAGCCGTAATTCAGGGCTTGCAGGTATATGGCTTAGAAAATCTTGGTGAAGTCGTCGCCTTTCTCAATCATCCCGAACAATTTGAGCCAGTCAAGGTAGATATCACGGGAAAACTCGCCCAAACCCATGTGGACTGTGCCGATCTCCATGATGTCAAAGGACAAGCACATGCCCGTCGCGCCCTGGAAATTGCAGCGGCGGGTGGACATAATTTGATTTTTGTTGGGCCGCCAGGTAGTGGCAAAACCATGCTGGCGCGAAGGTTGCCAGGGATTCTGCCCCCACTATCCTTCGCCGAAGCTCTAGAAGTGACTCAGATTCACTCCGTCGCTGGCTTACTGCGAGAGCGGGGCTTTCTGGTTTGTGACCGACCTTATCGCAGCCCACATCACTCGGCTTCTGGCCCTGCCCTCGTTGGCGGCGGCACATTCCCCCGCCCTGGGGAGATTTCCCTCGCCCATCGGGGCGTATTATTTCTCGATGAACTAACAGAATTCAAGCGGGACGTGCTGGAATTCCTGCGTCAACCGCTAGAAGATGGACACGTTACGATCTCCCGCACCCGTCAATCTGTCTCCTTTCCTGCCCAATTTACCCTCGTCGCTAGTACCAATCCTTGCCCTTGCGGTTACTATGGAGATACGATTCAGGCTTGTACCTGCAACCCTCGTCAGCGCGAGAATTATTGGGCAAAGCTATCTGGCCCCCTAATGGACAGAATCGACCTCCAAGTGGCAGTAAATCGGCTCAAGCCAGAAGAAATTACCAATCAACCCACAGGCGAAAATTCGGCAGCAGTCCGTCCCCGTGTCCAAGCAGCGAGAGAACTAGCAACCGAGCGATTCCGCTCGGTACCAACCATCGTTTGCAACGCCCAAATGCAAAGTAGGGAATTGCGAACCTGGTGTCCATTGGATGATAATAGTCGGCAACTCTTAGAAACAGCCATTCGGAAACTGGGACTATCAGCCAGAGCTAGCGATCGAATTATCAAAGTTGCCAGAACCATCGCTGATTTAGCCAGTGCCGAGCAAATTGCACCCGCCCATATCGCCGAAGCAATTCAATATCGTACAATCGATCGAATGCAATAAATCACTTTAAATAGTTGATAATTGATAGCTAGATTTTTAGGGTGAGGTTTAAATCTCCAGCCTGAAGACAATCTGCCTAAATGAGAGGAATTTGGACTCCTTCTTTTGTTAAGCTAAACTAAAATCCAAAGCCTGAAGCCCACAGCCTAAAGCCTAATCCCTATGACAAACCAAAACCCCGCATCTTCCAAGCCACTCGATCGCGATCTACTTGCGAAACTCAATGCTCATGCCGATCGATCCCTCGATCGACTATTTATCGACATTGATGAATTGCTCAGTGGCGATCTCGAAGCCGACCAAAAATCTGCCCAGCCAAATCATTCTGCATTGTCTACAACTAGCTACCAGCCAGAACCAGAATCAGATCGACAATATAATCAGCCTTACATCCCCCAATCAGATCGATTCTCACCTCAATATACTGTCGAAATCGATCCACCCCAACCATCAGCAGCCAAACCAAAAAAACCAGCTCGACGTGTTCCCTTTTGGCTCAAAGCTGTCCTCGGCGTTGGAGCTGGATCGATCGCCATCGGTAGTGGCATAGTATGGCTAGTCACCGAACGCAAAATTACCATCCCTCAAACTATCGATACCAGTTGGCTCCCATTCCAATCCAACTCCCAAGTCTCACCCGCAGATGCCAAATTCGCCGACTACATGCGAAAATCGATCGCCAAAATTGAGTCCACAAAGACTACTAGCACTGCGGTAATCGAACCCACCGCCACCGCTAATCCAGCCCTTCCAGCCACTGCACCAACACAATTTAACCCCGCAATTGCCGCAGCACCAATCGCTGACAAACCAGTAGCAACCCAGAAACCATCTGCTCTGCTCAAAACCATCCAAAATAGCAAATCTCCCACCGCTGTCTTTCAAATTGACAAAAAAGATCGAATCATCAAGATCGGTCAAAAAATTGGCACCAGTGATTGGTCACTAGTAAATATATCAAAAACCGAAGTAACCATCAAAAGAAAAGGCGGTGAAATTCGATCGATCAAAGTAGGTCAAAAATTCTAAATGGTGGATAGATGATGAATGAATCGTAGGGTGTGTTACCGCGCCAGCGTAACGCACCATCACCCCACACACCCCACACCCCACCCCCAATGGCTTTACTCGAAGACATGAAGCGGTTCCTCGAAAGTCAGATCGATGACTTTCTGAGCAAGAATCCGCATCTCGAATTACAGGTAATCGAACAACAGCTAGCCGAACAGGAAAGTGACACTTTTCAGCTCATCGTGGACTTGCAAACCCAAGAAAAGAAAGTCGAGCAAGAAATCCTCAGTACTGCTCAAGAGATCAAAAGTTGGTTCGATCGAGTCCAGAAAGCAACCACCGCTGGACGCGCCGATCTCGCTTCAGCCGCTCAAGAGCGAGTCAATGCCCTGTTGCCCCAAGGCAATCAACTCTGGGGTAAAATGAAAGGACTCAAAGAGCGAAAAGCTAAAGCGACTGAGCTACTGCAAACCATCAAAAGTCGGCGGCTCGAAGTCAAAGCAAAATCGGCTGCTGCTCAAGTTGCTCAAGCCCAAGCCAGCACAAATAGTAGTAACAGCAGTTGGGGATCGGTAAATAATTATACTCAAGACAGCAATTTTACCGATCCATTAGATGCTCGGTTTCGGCAGTGGGAGGCGGATGAAGAACTTGAAGCTCTCAAACGTAATTTAAGTAAATAGGCTGATTATTAAATTAATCTTTAAATCTAGGTAATGTAGTCTGCTAAGATTACTAATAGACGGTAGCTGCACCACCTCAATCACGCATTGTGGCTTACTTCCGATCGATACTCACCCTCTCAGTTTTTGAAGCAAAGAGCGAGTTTAAAGATCGATGGACACTATCTAAGAAAAGTCATGCTAAAAAACCCGATCCTTAAAAAGTCCCACATCAGTGATGCCATTTCTGGTATCGTCACAATTGTTGGAATTGACATTTTTGTTATTTTCATTGCGTTGTGTCTGAATATTTTTTCACCAGTATTCATGACAGTGGTTTTTTCAATTGGACTAGTCCAATTAATCTACCTGCTTCCCTTGCTCCAATGGTCAGTTAAGCGCAGAGTCAAGGGATTTAGCAAAGGCTTACTATTTGGCGCAATTGCGATCGCTACCGTCAATTTTGGCTGCTTTTTATTCACCTTTAGATTCTTCAGCAGCGGTGCAAGATAGGCTGAAAGTATCAAAAAGTTAAACCTGTATAACCCAGATCATCCATGCTCGATCATCTTTCTATTTATGTTAGAGATTTGTCCCGCAGCCTGAATTTTTACGATGCTAGCTTGGGCGCATTGGGGATTCAAAGAGCTTTTGCTACGCCGGAAATAGCTGCCTATGGGAGGATGTTTTTTTGGTTGTATGGTGGCAATCCAGATCCCAACCCACCACCATCCCGCCAACACTATGCTTTCAGTGCCCAAAGTCGTGCTGCGGTAGATGCCTTTCATGCGGCTGCACTCGCCACAGGTGGCACAGATAATGGCGCACCAGGTGTTCGTGCTAAATACGCACCTAATTACTATGCTGCCTACGTAATCGATCCCGACGGTTATAAATTAGAAGCTGTTTGTTATGAGTAACTCTACATCCTAAGCCACACTCCCTCGTTTTCTGGTTTCCTTATAGGATGTACCAACATTTTTGATCCCAGTTTTGATTAGTTCGCGTTCGAGTAATGCAAAAAAGCTCGATCGATCTGCACCTCTGACTACAGCTTGATTGTGTGATTCTGCCAGGGCAACAGGATAGCCATAGCCCTTATTAACTTGCGAAATAATCATACTCAAAGTCACACTCGCCAAGGCTTCGTCCTGAGCCACCCAAGCCGGAACTTCAATCCGAGCAACTTCGGTACCAACATTGAGATAACAGAAATAAGTTTTGTGAGCCTCTTCGTAATAATCCAAAATCTTGGCGGTACTTTTCCACCAGCAGCTTCGCTGTCCTGGAGCTAGCTGCGTGTTCCATAAAGTTGTATCCCGCAAGCCTTCAAACTGCTGGCAGGGGAGTTTGGTGGCATCGCCGCAGTGGAGGGGACAATCGGGAACATCGTGGGGACAGGTTAGTAACCGCAGTAGATTGAGATTGTCGATGCTCCGAGACGCACTCAGATAACCCACGATCGGAATTCCCGCTAGCCGCAGCTCTTCCCATGCTGCTAAAATCGGCGTAAGAATCAACTCCCGTGCTTCAACTGGCAATTGTTCCAGGAACCAATAGACAAGTGAGCCATCTACCATCGCTAAGGTGGGCACACGAGGCTTGGCAGGGGTCGAAACCCGATCAATACCATCAAACCCAAATGGTGGATTAACCCAGTTGCAGCCCAATTCTGCTAGGACTGTTGCTTCAGATACGGCTCGACGATAGCCCAACCATTCTTCGGTACTAATTCCCCACTGACGGGAAATATACAAATCTTCTTGCTGATAAAAAACTTCAGGAATACTGTCCAGCAATGGGTGCAAATTCTGCCCATAGTGAATCATCACTCTACCGACATTAATTAGGTAGCAATAGGCAATTTCATGATGACTGGGAGCAATCTGAGAGCCGTCTGTGGCTAGTACAGTCTGCTGCGCTGGTGGTGCGGCAATATCAATTCGTGTATCTAAGGATTCGATCGGTATAGATGTATTGAAAAACAGTCGATTTCCCCACTGCTGTTGGATTCGATCGATTTCTAATTGTCGTTGAGCTGCCTGCTGGAGTGACGAGATTGCTAGTTGTAACCGCTGCTGATTTGCTGCTGTCTCTCGAACTAAATGCTGTCCGATTCCAGGGAGTTGTTTAGCAACCTTGTTGATATCTAGCATGGGGAAGGCTTTGGGTAAAATCCCCTCCACGGAGGGGTGGCGCGTAGCGACGGGGTGGGTAGATTCGCGCAACAACTCAAACAATCATGAGTAACGACATTTCTACGAGAATAATACAGCTTTCAAATATTTCTGGTTTTGCAGCGGAGATCTACCCACCCCGCCCTATGGGCACCCCTCCAAGGAGGGGATTTCCTAGCACAATGGCTGGTAATCGATGATAGCCGATCGAGAACAACTTAAATATAAGCAATTTCGCGATCGAACAGTCAGCAATTACCAGCCACTATTTATTAGCAGACTAGTTTCAAGACTAGAATCTACCAACCTTTCTCAGCTTGAGCTAGGACGTAGGTAGCAACATCTTCGATTTGGGCAGCAGAGAGTCTACCACCAAACGCAGGCATCGCATTCTTACCATTGGTAACTTGGGTGGTGATGGCGGCGATCGAATTCATGCCATACTCAGCCAATGCTTCTTTTTTGAGATTCTTGTTTGCCATGATCACGTTGTTGCCACCAGCGTGACAAGCAGCACAGTTGGCACTGAAGATCTTCGCTCCACCAGCAGCGTCGCCAGCTAGTGCTGGAGTACTGAAGGTAATTGTAAGCAATGCGATTGCTACGGCGAAAATCGAGATTAGCTTTTTCAAAACGGTTCTCCTCTATAAAAAATGTAAATTAAGGAACAAAATTATCGCTCAAGCTATTTTACCCAGGATCTTGGGTTGAGAGCAACACACGCACTCACTATCTCGAAAACTTAACAATTTTGAGATTCAGCCACTTCGTTATTGTGGCAGCTCGTTAAAAAAATCTTTTTAACAGAGCGCGTTAGCGAGTAAATACCTTCAGAATCTTCAGGATCTACTCGCCGAGAAGATATCAGCAGCTATACTTTGTGCGGGTAAGGCTTGCGTTTTTGCTACAAACAATTTGTGAGTATGCAAAACGTATGTTGGTGCGTTACGGTACGCGGTAACACACCTTACAATAGCTCAAATTATCACCGTGTAAAGTATAGTTACTATCTGACAGTTTTACCACCACCCCACTGCTCGCCCAAGATTTTGGGTTGCATTAGGATATGTCCAGCAATTGCATACATATTATCTTCAGATAGGTTCTTCATTTCAGTGAAGATATCCGCGCTGTCCATACTAGGGTGTAACTCTGCAATTGGAGTTTCACCGTCGTAGGTAGTTGGGTGATGCATGTAGTCTACTAGCGCGACAATATTGTCGCGGGCAGGTGTTGCACCGGATAAGTCAACTGGACTTAAGCCGACGTTAAAGTCAGTTTTAGTGACTCCACCAGCGTGGCATTGAGCACAAGTTGAGGCAAACAGCGTTCTACCTTGATTGACTTGCTTGAGATTGAGGGTGGCAGTTTCACCCTGTGGATTTAATTTGACTGTGCGGGTTGCCGCATCGAGTTCGATGGCGTTAGCACTGGTAACTAAGGTTTGGAATGCAAACAATATGGTTGCCACAGCCAGCAACAAGAATCGCTTGAACATGTTTCTCCCTCTAAATGATAAATTTTAATAAATGATAACTACACAATTCGGCTTGACCGCTTTGCTACAGCTTGGGATGATTCCACAGCTATCTCATACTCTCACTATCATCCCATTATCCAGCCTTAGATGCTTGGATTTTTACTCATAAAGTAAAGAAAAATTTACAATTGGTGGTTTAGTGGTTTAGCCAATCTAGAAGAATGCAAGCATCCTGTTGGCTTTCTTTGCTAAACCACTAAAGACTAAACCACTAAACCACTAAATTGATGCAATCTCACCAACTGAGCCACGGTATGCTTAAGCTGGGTGCGCGGCACAATTTTGTCTACAAAACCTTTCTGGAGTGAGTATTCAGAGGTTTGGAAGTCGTCGGGGAGTTTTTCGCGGAGGGTTTGTTCGATTACTCGTCTGCCTGCGAAGCCAATGGTGGCTTTGGGTTCGGCGAGGATGATGTCTCCGAGCATGGCGAAGCTGGCAATTACGCCGCCTGTGGTGGGATTGGTGAGAATGGGCAGATAGAGTAGTTTGGCTTCACGGTGTCGTTCTAGCGCGGCGGAGATTTTAGCCATTTGCATCAGACTGAGCATTCCTTCCTGCATTCTGGCACCACCTGAGGCACAAACGATCGCTACAGGCATTCGATGTTTAGTAGCATGTTCGATCGCGCGGGTGAGCTTTTCACCAACGACAGAACCCATACTGCCGCCCATAAACTGGAAATCCATTACGCCCAAAGTCAGGGGTGAGCCTTCAATTTTGCCTGCACCTGTGAGGACTGCATCGATTAGTCCCGTCTTGGCTTGAGTGTCGCGGATTCTATCGCTGTAAGCTTTGATGTCTTTAAATTTGAGCGGATCCATCGGCTGGAGATGTTCATCGAGTGGACTCCAGGTATCGGCATCGATGAGTTGCTCGATCCGCTCGTGACAGGAGACACGCTTGTGATGCCCACATTCTAGACATACCATCTGATTGGCGATGATATCCTTAGAGTAAGCGATCGCATTACAGTTTTGACATTTTGTCCATAGCCCATCAGCAATCTCCCGCTCCTGTTGTTGCTGTATACTCGGACTAGATTTAGGACGATCGGCAAACCAATCAAAGAGAGAGCTGATTTGGGACATATGATGGTTAGTACTGGACTGTTTTCTCTACTGTAAAGAGCGATCAACAAATAACCGATCTTGTCAGCTAGCTATCTTATTATCCCGTGTTTGGGAAAGATTTCCCAGCTTAATATTTGAAGGGCTAGTTACATCGATCGATTAAGATGACACATAGTCTGGGGGATTTTGTCGATACCATTGCGATAAGATTTAGTTAATTGCCACACCACTCTGTCGAAGCTATGAGCTACTGTCTCAATCCTAATTGTCCTCGACCACAAAACGAGCTAACGGTAAAAATTTGCAAGGCTTGTGGTAGCCAATTGCTGCTCAAAGATCGCTATCGATCGATTGGTTTTCTCGATAGTGGGGGGATGAGTCGAAATTTTTTGGCAGTTGATACGGACATGCCAGAAGAAAAACGCTGTGTGATCAAGCAGTTTTTTCCAGCTCCTCAAGTATTAGATGATCCTGAAGCTTTTCAGAAATCGATCGAGCTATTCCAACGGGAAGGAGCGCAATTGGACAGACTAGGGAATGACTCGCAGCAGATTCCCCAATTGTACGCTTATTTAGAACAAGAACGCAGGTTTTATCTAATTCAAGAATTTATTGATGGGCAGAATTTACTCAAGGAATTGGATGAGCATGGTGCCTATTCAGAAGCTAAAGCAATTCAATTACTAGACGATCTTTTACCAATCCTAAAATTTGTTCACGATCGAGGCGTAATTCATCGCGATATTAAGCCCGAAAATATCATGCGGCGTAAAAATGGTGAATTGGTATTAATTGATTTTGGTATGTCCAAGCATCTTAATAGTACCGTGATGTCACGGGGGACAACTGGCGGCACAATGGGCTACGCGCCACCAGAACAGATTCGCGCAGGTGTAGCTTATCCAGCCAGTGATATCTACGCTCTGGGAGCTACCTGTATCCATTTGCTGACGAATGTTACTCCCGATCGACTGTATGATTTCATGGCAAACAAATGGACGTGGCGACAAGAATTAGCCACTCAAGAAAGACCGATTGGCGATCGATTGGCTAATGCAATCGATCGGATGTTGATGAATGAAGTCCAGGATCGTCATCAATCGATCGCTTGTATTATTGCCGCATTAGCCGCGCCACCTGTAAATAATTGGCGGCTCAAAGCGATGATTGGTTTAGCAATTTTAGCCACAACCACAACTGGGTTGGTAGCCTATACAAATCGAGAACAGATTGAATGTAGATTGGGTGGACACAATCAATTGTGTGCCGAGCCAATTGCCCGTTTAGAACTACAGTCACCTCAGAAAATCGGTGATGTGCTCTACTATCCTTACCTATCTGTAAAAGATCGTCAGGGTAAATCAGCAGAAGTGAACATGGCAGTATTAAGCGATCGATATGAATGGCAATTGGGATCGGATAATCAAGTAAAGCTTAAAGGGAAAACTCAATCAGTCCCAATTTCGATCCTCAAACAAGAATTGGAAAAGCAAGGTATCTTCAAAATCATGAATAATCCCAATCGGATTATCGCTCTTGGCACTGCTTCTTGTGAAGGAGCTGGCCCAGTCGAAGAAGCCCGCGCAATGAATCGAGCGAAGACAATTCAATCCCAACTTGTCAAACAATTATTCCAAGTCAAAGAGTATCCAATTTTAAATCTAGGTCAATTTAGCCGAGATAGTTGCAAATTAACTACCGACGGCACCTCATTTCAACGCAGTTTAATTATCGTCGGAATGCGAAAGGAAACTGAAGGATTGGAAGTAGAAGCAGCACTATATCAACGATTGAGCAAAACAATCAAAGGCTTAAACCTCAATGATTATTCTCAAGGCAGTTTGGAGAAATTTGCTTTGAAACAGTAAGAATTAGTGGATAGTGAATAGTGGATAGTGAATTCTTTTTAAAGTCTCCCAGTCCCCCAGTCCCCCAGTCTCCCAACTCCCAACTCCCAACTCCAAAACATGCACGACAAATTCCCCGCCCTATCAAATAAATCTTACTTCAACTACGGTGGACAAGGGCCAATGCCTCAAGTGACCTTGGACGCGATATTCGGGGCATATCAGCAGATTCAATCCCAAGGGCCATTTGGACTCAAAACTAGTAAATTGGTGATTCAGGAGTCAAATTTGACCCGTCAGGCGATCAGTTTAGAGTTGGGTGTAGCAGCAGGATCGATTGCATTAACTGAAAATGTTACGGCTGGTTGTAATATTGCTTTGTGGGGGATGAATTGGCAACCAGGCGATCGAATTCTGGTATCTGATTGCGAGCATCCAGGTGTAATTGCGAGTATCAAAGAAATCTGTCGCCGCTTTCAAGTAGAAATTGATTTCTGCCCATTATTAGCTACTTTAAATAGTGGCAATCCAGTTGAAGTTATTACGCAACATTTACAATTTCAAACTCGATTGGTTGTGCTCAGTCACGTCCTCTGGAATACAGGACAAGTATTACCACTCGCTGAAATTGCTGCGGCTATTCATGGGTATTCACAGGCAACTGACAGGATTTATATTTTAGTCGATGCAGCACAATCGGTAGGCTTATTACCCTTAAATTTAGATAAATTAGGCATTGATTTTTACGCATTCACTGGACACAAATGGTGGTGCGGACCTGAAGGTGTGGGCGGATTATATATTCGTCCTGATGCAATTGAAGATTTGAATCCAACTTTTATTGGCTGGAGAAGTCTGGATTATAGCCAGCCAGAATTGCCATTAATTAATGATGCCCGTCGCTATGAAGTTGCCACATCTGCCTATCCTTTGTATGTAGGATTACGAGCATCGATCGAACTCCATCAAGAATGGGGTAGTTCAATCGACAGAGCAACTAAAATTATCAGTCTGGCTACTTACTTGTGGCAACAACTCCAACAAGTTTCAGGACTTACATGCCTGAATCAAACAGCTCCACAATCAGGTTTAGTTTCGTTTCAAGTTGAATCGAATAATCATGGTAAATTAGTCCAATCATTAGAAAACGAACACTTTTATCTCCGCACAATTGTCGATCCTGACTGTATTAGAGCATGTACTCATTATTTTACCACCACTGCTGAAATTGATGAGTTAATCAAATGCTTGAGTAAGCTGATAAAATAAAGACTAAAGATCTTCACACTTATGTCAAATTCTACTATTTATATTGCAATTACAGATCATGGTTTCGGACACGCAGCACGAACAGCCTCGATCGCTGGACAATTACAAAAGCTGTTACCATCGATTAAACTAATCATCGTAACCACCGCACCTAAATGGTTGCTGGAATGCTATATTGATGGCGATTTTATTTATCGTCAACGTGGTTTTGATGTGGGCGTAGCCCAAGCTGATAGTCTGAAAATGGATCTGGATGCGACATTGGTAAAATGGCAAGATATTATCTCTAGGAAGGACGAGATTATTGCTGAGGAAGTAGCATTTTGTCGAGAGCATAATGTCAGCCTAGTATTTGCTGACGCGCCGCCATTAGCAACTGTGATTGCCAAACAATTGGGTGTGCCCTGCTGGATGTCGAGTAATTTTGGCTGGGATTTTATTTATCGAGATTGGGGGGCTAAGTTTCAGGATCTGACTAACTGGATTGGTGATTGTTATGGTCAATGCGACAGGCTATTTCGGATCCCTTTGCATGAATCAATGGATCGATTTCCGGTGATTGAAGATGTCGGCTTGACTGGTGGCGATCCTAAATATTCACTAATTGAACTGAAGGTTAAATTCAAGCTAACTCAGCCCAAGCAGCACACAATTTTACTCACGTTTGGCGGCTTGAGTCTAGATGATATTCCCTATCACAATGTCAGTCAATTTCCAGATTATCAATTTATTACCCTGGATAGTCATGCACCAGATTTACCCAATCTAGTCAAGATTTTAGACAAGGCTTATCGTCCAGTTGATTTTATGCCATTGTGCGATCGAGTGGTATCAAAACCAGGTTATTCGACTTATGCCGAAGCTCTAAAATTGCAAGTGCCGATTGTGTCGCTCACTCGCGCTGGCTTTGCCGAAGCAGAAATTATTATTAATGGGATGCAAGATCATGGCTATCATCAGGTGATTAGCCCAGACCAATTTTTCAATACGAACTGGGATTTTCTAAATGAGCCATTAGCACCGCCCAGAGTTGACAGTAAATTGAAGAATGATGGTAATCATTATATCGCTAGCTCGATCGTTCAATATCTAAGTAATTAGCTATCAACTATTCTCCTGTCGGAGCGGCTAACGCCAACAACTAAAAAATGGCTCATTATCAAAAACTGCTAACTATTCCGAGTACTCCGAAATCATTTGTGAAAATCACATCACAAATTACCAATATAGTTGCAGCATCAGGAATTCAAACCGGACTATGTACCTTATTTCTGAGACATACTTCCGCTAGTTTAGTCATCCAAGAAAACGCCGATCCTGATGTGTTAATCGATCTGGCAAACTTTCTTGCCAAATTAGTCCCCGAAGATGACAAGTACATTCACTCAGCAGAAGGTGCGGATGATATGCCAGCGCACATTCGCACCGCACTTACCCACACCTCCGAACAAATTCCGATTATGCGCGGGAATTTAGTATTGGGGACATGGCAAGGAATTTACCTGTGGGAACACCGCCAACAACGCTATCAGCGCGAGTTGGTGGTGCATATTAGTGGAGATTAAGTCCCTGGTAAAGCGCGTAATCGATCGGTCAAATGCGATCGATCTGCGAGTACCTTTAATAGTGGGCCGTGCTGTCCAAATTCAACAATGCTGATACTAGCCACAGGCATTCCCAAGCGATAGCGGAATCGGCCCGCATCGATACCTAGCAGGCTGCACAAGAGGATCCGAATCGTCGCTTTGTGAGATACAAGTAGAACATTTCCGGTGGTGTGTTGCTGGCTGATTTCCTCGACGACAGCGAGGGCACGAGCAGCAATTGTCATCGCAGATTCCCCATCGGTGGGTGAATTCCAGCCAGGATCTGCCAGCCACCGCAGATAGTCATCGTGATATTTCGCGTCCACTGTTGCAACATCATTCCCTTCCCACTTGCCATAGTTGATCTCCCGCAATCCATCGCGGATTTGCACCTCCATCTTGAGGGCGTTAGCCAAAGGCTCCGCTGTCAAGATGGCTCGTTCCATTGGACTGCAATAGATCGCTTCCCAGGCGGTGCTGGCGTAAGCTGTGGCAAATACCTCAGCCATTTCCTCCCCGTCGGCGGTTAAGCCGGGATCGATCGATCCACAGAATAGATTACCGCGACTAGATGCAGTTTGCCCGTGACGAAGAAAGTAAAGATTTAGAGTCATAGCAGATCTTGATTAGTACTTCAACTATTAGCACTATTTTACGCTCCGATCGAAACTCTGCTAATATTAAAATCATAGGCAAGCTAAAAGATTAGCGTGTCTACATGCTTCTTGGAATAATAAATTGCCAGGAGTGGGTCGAACCCCACTTTTTTTGTTGTTTACTCCTGTTCACAAGCACGATCTACAGTTCTGGCAATGCCCTCAATTATGAGCAGTTGCATTTTGCCAGAAACTAATCAAAGACGCGCTGGAAATTGGTTACTACTTGATTAGTTACTACCTATCTTCAACCACTACCTATACTAGCCACTAGTTTCTCTGCTACATCTATGGCTCATCCCCTCATCCCCCAAATTACCGACATTGCCAACCCAATCGCCGCAGAATTGGGGCTAGAAGTAGTCGCAGTCGCCTTTCATACTCACGAACGCCCACCATCACTGCGGATCGATATCCGCAATCCCACTGAGGATACTGGCTTACAAGACTGCGAACGCATGAGTCGCGCTCTAGACGCTGCCCTAGATGCCGCAGAGGTGATTCCCTTTGAATATGCACTAGAAGTTTCTAGTCCTGGTACGAGTAGAGAGCTGACTACCGATCGCGAGTTTAACGCATTTAGTGGCTTTCCAGTCCAAGTAACCGCCAAAGACTCCACTGATGGCAAACCAAAATGGCAAGGAAATCTCGTTCGTCGGGATGAAAACACAATCTATTTGAACAAAAAAGGACGAATGATTGAAATCCCCAGAGAACTAGTCGATAAAGTTTCATTGGATGATTTAGATACTGTCAGCCATTAGAGCCAAACTACCCCACCTAAATATTAGATATGGCAAAAGCTAAACAACCGAAAAGTAACGTCAGTCTGCCTCAATTGCGAGTGATGATTGATGAAATCAGTAAAGATCGTAACTTACCTAGTTCCGCTGTCCAGACAGCATTGCGAGAAGCTTTGCTCAAAGGCTACGAACGCTATCGCCGATCTCAGCATTTAGACCAAATGCAATTTGAAGAAGATCATTTTGATAACTTCGATGTATTTCTCAACCTTGATGAGGAAGCCTTTCAAGTCGTCGCAACTAAAACAATTGTTGCCGAAGTCACCGATGAAGATCGAGAGATTTCATTAGAAGAAGTCAGAAATATTCTCCAGCAAGATGACTCCGAAGATTCAACTCAGATTGGTGATTCTGTTGTCCTGGATGTGACCCCCGAACGGGAAGATTTCGGACGGATGGCGGCAATTCAAGCCAAACAAGTCCTAGCTCAAAAACTCCGCGATCAACAACGCAAAATTATTCAAGAAGAGTTTGAGCAGTTTGAAGGTACATCTTTAAATGGAAAAGTCCTCAGATTTGAACGCCAGTCGGTAATTCTATCGGTCAATAGCAGCTTTGGACAGCCCGATGTTGAAGCTGAACTACCCCAAAAAGAACAACTGCCCAACGATAACTACCGAATCGGGCGTACCTTCAAAGTCTTCCTCAAAAAAGTCCGCGAAGGCTCCCAGCGTGGCCCTCAACTGCTAGTCTCTCGTGCCACCGCCGGATTAGTCGTCGAACTTTTTGCCAACGAAGTCCCCGAAATCGAAGAAGAGCTAGTCCGCATCGTCGCAGTCGCTCGCGAAGCCACGCCGACCTCCCGTCACGTCGGCCCCCGCACTAAAATCGCTGTGGATACCTTGGAAGGCGATGTAGACCCCGTAGGAGCCTGTATTGGCGCAAGAGGCGCGCGAATCCAAGTAGTCGTTGGCGAGTTGCAAGGCGAGAAAATCGACGTAATTCGGTGGTCGCCAGATCCAGCGACTTATATTTCCAATGCCCTCAGTCCAGCCCGAATTGATGAAGTGCGACTAGTCAATCCAGAAGGTCGTCAGGCACATGTATTGGTACCTGTAGATCAGTTGAGTCTAGCCATCGGCAAGGAAGGGCAAAATGTTCGACTAGCGGCAAGATTAACTGGTTGGAAAATCGACATTAAAGACACTGACAAATACGATCCTGTCGCAGCAATGGCGGAAGTGGAATCCCAACGTCGCTCTGACGAGTATCAATCCCATTATCAACCTGACTATCAAGATGCTGGATATGCGGGAGACAGCTACTAGGTTTCAGGCTGTTTGTCTCGAACTATGATTTATCTGATTAAGAGATAAACTGTGATTGGCTACTAGCAAGAATCATGGTCTATCCAAAAATCATTCTAATCATAGTTCGAGATTAGAACTGGTGGGCAAAAACTAATTAGTTCAAAAACCGCTCATATTCATCATGTTCGCCAATCCAAATCCAATAATAATCTTCACCTTCCTTCAGTGCTAAAGCACGGCATCCACCACTAATTCCCACAGACCAAAGTTTTTTACCAACTTTCTTAAAGTGCAAAGAGGGATGCAGTGAATTTTCTTGCCATAGCGTGTAAGCTTTCTTTGCCCGTCTTTTCATCGCTGGCGACAATTGTTTGTAGGCTTGCCAGAAATCAGAGGTTGTCGAGGACTTCATCTAGATTTATCACATTATTATTGGCAATATCTGACTCTGCTCTGGCAATTAGACGATCGAATTTCCCCGCTCCAAAGTCTGCTTCAATCTCTCGATCCCACTCTTCATCGAGATATTCCTGTAGCCACTTAGATAGATCGCGAATGTCACCTTTGGGTAATTGCTCGATCGCTGACTGGACTTCTAATCTAGTACTCATATCAGATACTTTACTTTAGTAGTCATGTCTATTATATCTGGGATTTGATCGAGTATCAATATTGATTCTCCCAGGAGAGGCTGTAGGTTGGGTCGATGGGAGTGATTAAGCTCTGCACCTCCCAGTTAGATCTGGGCGTGCCATTTTCACGGCACCCAGCTCCCGATATTCTTAGAGGATGTTTGAAAAGTCGGTGAAGGGGTAAAAAAGCTCACAAGAGTATAATAGCTACAAGTAGAAGACAAGTATCACTCTGATGAGCCAAATGAGTAAAGCATATCCCAGTAATCTGACACTTGCCCAATTTGAATTGCGGTGGCGAAATAATTCCTGAAGCGAAACCAGGTGGTCGCCCCAGAGAAGTAGACTAAGGGACGCAAGCGATTTATTACTGTAGACACATTAGGCTTAGTGCTGCGAGTATTTGTAACAGCAGCAAACGTGACTGAACGAGAAGGTGGGATTCAAGTCTTACAACGTGTTAAACAGACAGGTAGAACAGTTTGGCGGCTGCACACAATTTGGGTAGACGGGGGTTTTCGTGGGGATAACTTCTTTCAATTAGTGATGGATGTCTGTCATTGGATTGTACAAGTTGTCTTGCGCCCCAAGGAGCATCCAGGACTTTGGTACCCCAGAATGGTGGTGTTAATCTGTCGAGATCTAATCCTACTGCTTCCGATCGCATATCATCCCAAACACGATCGATTATAATAGCCTAGTATCCTGAGGATAAGTAGTTAGAGGTTTTATGACCAATGTTGCGACTGCCGAATTAGACCCTATTTCAGTAGATCTCAGTACTGTTAAATTTACCGCAGAACAGTTCGATCGTGTATGTGAAGCAAATCCCGATCGATCTTTTGAGTTAACGGCTCAGGGAGTTTTAGTTGTCATGCCACCAGTAGGCGTAGAAAGTGGTAATTACGAATCAGAATTATTAGGGGATCTGGTGATCTGGAATCGGCAAACTAGATTAGGTAAGACTTTTAGCTCTTCAACTGCGTTTACATTGCCGAATGGTAGTAAAAGATCTCCTGATGCAGCTTGGGTAGAGCTATCAAGATGGGAATCATTAAGCAAGGAAGAACGGAAAAAATTTGCCTTACTCGTCCCTGATTTTGTAATTGAGTTGCGCTCTGAAACTGACAGATTACCGCCCCTACAAGCAAAAATGATGGAATATCGAGATAATGGAGTGCGGCTGGGGTGGCTGATAAATCCGCGAGATCGTCAAGTAGAAATTTATCGACTAAATTGTGACGTAGAAGTTATGGCAGATCCTCTGACGCTGAGTGGCGAGGACGTTGTACCTGGATTCACACTAGATTTGAGTCCGATTTGGTCATAGTCACGTACACTCCAACCTACCAGCTACATGGTCTATTTTTATGTGGAGTTCTCCGACTTATATGGGTATGTTAAATGGTACAGTACACCAAAATCTATTCCACATACATATGCCCTCTGCGAAACCTAAATTTTTTAAAGCTGGCTGCATAGGTGAATTACTCGTAGGTAGCACATTTCTGGGATTATTCTTATTTTTTGGAAGTATGATTATACTTCCTCAAGGCGGCACTCTCGGTCGAGATGATATTGCAAAAAATCTTCAGCGTTGGACAGAAGGCTGCGCTGCTGGTGGTGCCAACCCAAAAGGATTTGCGTATTCTGAATTTCCAGATCGACATCGAGCTTGGTATGAAGTTAATTTTTCACAAGCAGAGCTGGAATGTATGAAAAAGAAGAAAGTAATTACCGTGCTTTCTGAGCCTCTAAAGGCAGGTTCTGTAGGCAAAAGTGCAATGGGAAAACCACCTGAGTGGTTTAAACCCCAGCAAATAATCGCACATTTTAAGTTGAAAGGAAACGCGGTATTATTAACTGCAAGAGATGGACAAAAGAATCATTATTTTATGACAAGAGGTGAATATGATTAGGACTTTATATCGTAGGCAAGCTTTCATGAAATGACTTCATGCAAATACTTTTTTATCACTAACTCTAATAATTTATTAGGCTTTGTCTATGATACTCGATCGAACATCATATCTCCAACTCTGATTTATCTAATTAAGAGATAGACTATGAATAGCTGCTAGAAATAATCATAGTCTATCCAGAAATCATTCTAATCATAGTTCAAGACAGCTCGATCGAACTTACAGTTTTCTCATCCTAATTTTATTATCATCGATCGTACTGAAGTGTCCCGCCCAGTCATTGCGAGTTTCAATTGCAGCTACGATTTTTTCAGTGAGTACAATACTCGACGGTGATTGAATCCGAAATGCGGGCAGCTCTGTCACAAAAGCCAGTTCCCCAAAGTCCTTATCAAAAGTGAGTAAAATCCGATCTTCTGCTTGGGCAAATTTTAGCACTTCAGGATCGGAAATTCCTGGAGACATAGTGCGAATCCAGATCACATCATGTCCACTAGATCTTAATGCTGCTACTGCACCGCCTGGAAAATTTTCATCAGCAAGGAAGTGCATAGATCAGGCTGGTATGGGATAAACTTTTTCCGCCTTGAGAGCTTCATTCGCGTAGCTGAGGCAAGCTCGAATATCTTCTACCGTGACACCATAATTTTCAATAATGTCTTCTGTACTCCACCCTTGGGCGAGGAGATCGATGATAAATTCGACAGCGATGCGAGTCCCTTTGATAGTAGGTTTGCCAACGAGAACAGTGGGTTCGATAACTATTCTTTCTTGCCAGTTCATGATCGATCGCCTCCGTGTAACTAACGACTATTTTACCTGATTGGACACAAACCAGCCTCTTACCACTTCAATTCACCAGCACAGGTAAAGTCACATAAAACTGACTACCTTGCCCCTTGCCTATAGAGGGCTTGCTGAAAAAGTCGATAAATGGCATTAAATTAGATCGATCATTTATCAATTCAATTTAATCTATCAGCAATTAGGATGCAATTATAATCAATTATAATTTTTATTAATCATCCGAACTCAAATATAACAAAAAAAGCGTTAGTTCTCAAAGAAACACAAAAAAAGACAAAAAACTGCCGCAGCAGAGTCGAAAGATTCATCACTAAAAAAGTGATTGCAATAGCTGTCTGAGAAGTTCCAGAAAGTTTAGTCATCACTCTACCAAGACTAAATCTTCTTTTAGCTTCTCCGCTTGGTGAAACGCACGCCGAGGAAACCTCGGCGCGATTTCATCCGCAAATTTACCTTCAATTCGGCTGCGAAATTTCTCATCGTCTTGCGCCTGTTTCTTTTTTTCTTTGTCAACAACTTTCGGTTGTCTTCCCAACGGTACACCTGTAATTCTAATCCCTCTCTCTTTACACCATGCTCTATTTTCTTTGGTGCGATAAATTTGGTCAACATGAATAGATTCTGGATAATTCCCTGTTGCTAGTTTAAAGTCTTCCGCTTGTGATTTTAAGTCTCCAGACTCATTGAAATTATCCCAACTTAATCGATCTATGAACACGTATCCATTATGATAGCTAACTGATAACTTTGCTCCAAATTCAACTGGTGTTCCAGCTTTTCCCCTCACAATTGGACGAATATGTGGTTGTGTTAGGCTAACTATTCTATCATCAATGCGCCGTTCCTTATTTTCATACATTGACAACTGTTGCTGATAAACTGTTCCTACCACTAATAGCATTTTGTGCTGCTGGTCACTTAGCAACTCTAGACTGGCACCACTCAGTTGTAGCTGTTCGATGTGCCCCAAATTTCTGTTGATATATTGAAGTTGTTTTTTTATTGCTTTTCTTCTTTGCTTTTTTGTAGGTCGGCGTTTTTTAGCGACTTTTAGATATTCTTTTTTGGCAATTATTCTCTGAGTTATTGGTTTCTTGCTTGGCTTCTCTTCTAGCCCATCATAGAGAATATCTATGATTTTCTCCGTTTGTTTTCTTGCTTGATTTAATAGTCCCAAGTCTGTTGGGTATCTAATATCCGCTGGCGCACATGTTGCGTCTAATATTAATCTTCCTCTATTTACACTCTCTTCTTCTTTGCTGCCCTTGACGACTTTTTTTCTGTTTCTACTTCCCCTCTATCTTCCTCACACATTTTGATATTAATTTTATTCACCAAATCTATTTCTAGCCTTTGGCGAAAATGTACTAACATCGATGCTTCAAATGGTGCCTCATTTCTATAACTTTTTAATCCTATAAAGTACTGTAAGTATGGGTTCTCTCTAATTTGCTCTACCGTTTCTCTATCGCTTATTCCTAGTTTTTCTTTGATTATTAATGATCCTAATGCCATTCTACTTGATTTCGCTGGTGCTCCTATTTCTATCGTGAATTTTTTCGCATATTCCTCTTCTACTTCCGCCCAAGGAATTAATTTTGCCATAATTACCCATCGATTATCTTCTGCTAGTTTTCCCCCAAATGGCAGCTCAAAGTTTTCTAATTCAGTTTTGAGTTGTTCAACTTTTTTATACATTGTTTGTACGGATATGTCGATGTCTTCACTAATTTTAGTTGATTTTAGCCGATTTCATTGAACCTAAGTAACTTTTTACAGCTTATATCTCCTTCTGTGTCTGAGTTTTGGCTTTTATCAGCAACCCCTAATTAAACGTATTTCATTCGCTCTCTCTGTGTGGGATATCACTAACAGCCGCTGCGATCTTGAAAACCCTGTTGTTAGCAGACGGAATTCGCCTACAGAATGATCGGGATCTAAGATTGTTACGGCTAGCGAATCTCCAAAAACTGTAACAGCTCCTCAAAAGAGATACCATGCTTCTCAACATTACTAGCTGCTTTAATTGGATCCCATTGAAAAATCATTATTCTTATATAGTAATAAATAACTCGTAGAAATGTAGACTGGATACTGCCAATGGATTGAGCTACCATCTGACAAACCCTGCGGTGAAAAACTCTTAAATGCGTGCCAACCTCCCAACCAATCCTCAAGTTCTGATCGTTTACAATCCAGCGGCGGGACAATCGAATAATCTACAGAATACACTCGATCGAGTGGCGAATTTGTGGCGCGATCGAGGTTGGCAGGTGCAGATCGCCGCAACTACTGCTGCTGGTGATGCCACGATCAAGGCTCAACAAGCCGCACAAGCAGGGTACCATGCGGTAATTGCGGCTGGCGGTGATGGGACGGTCAATGAGGTCATGAATGGCTTGGTAGGCACTAGCACGGCTCTGGGTACCCTGCCGCTGGGTACAGTGAATATTTGGGCGCGAGAAATGGGGCTACCGATGGATCTGTTCAAAGCCGCTGAGAATTTAATGAAATCAGAACTCGCCCAAATCGACGTAGGCATCGCCGGAAATCGTTATTTCTTGCTGATGGCTGGAATCGGGTTTGATGCGGCAGTGACGGCGACGGTATCTGCCGCTGAGAAAAAAATGCTGGGAGCGATCGCTTATATCAAGCAAGCAATTCAGATTGCGTGGAATTTTCGGGGAGTGCGGCTGAAATTACGGATCGATGGCAAAAAGGTACGCGGCAAAATCTTGATGGTGGTGATTGGCAATAGTCAACTCTATGGCGGCGTGGTGAAATTTACTGCCCATGCGATGATCGATGATGGTTTATTGGATGTCTGCGTGATTAAAGGGCGCGGGATGTTGTCGGCACCGCAGCGATTAATTTCGATTTTTACTCGCAACTACAACCGCGATCCGCAAGTGAAATATTATCAAGCCAAGCAGATCGAGATTCGCCCCAAACGGGGTAAGGATTTATCCGTTCAGGTAGACGGTGATTATCTCGGCACAACACCGATGAGTTTTCGAGTGGTTCCGAGTAGTCTGTGGATTTTGGTGCCGCCCAATGCCGATCGATCTTTGTGGCAATCGATTTAGAACTGTAGATTGGGCACTTCCCACACTCAATCAAAAGAAGTTTTCGGTTTGAGCGTGTATGCTGGAGCACTTGTAGCTGTAGGTGGAAAGGGTGGTGGCTGAGTACCAGATCTGAGACTGTAGCTAAATGCCAATAGCTTCAGCCAGATCCGTGGCGATTTGGCTTCCAGCCAGGGTTGAATTTGAACGGCTAACGCGGGAATCCAGCTAGCAAACAGGAAGTTAACGATCGCATTTAATCCAAATACAATATAAGTACCCAACCAGCGGAAGATATCTTTGGCTCCGGCAACTTTCCAGATCCACAATAATAATGCTGGGTTTTGTCTGGCGGCTTTGAGTGCCAGCCGATTGAAGGTAATCCAATCAGTGCGATCTTTGATAAAGGTATCGGCGACTGCTGGCGGTTCGTTTGCCAGTAAGCCGAAGAAGGTATTGAGTGTGGCGTTGATCCGCGCTGGAGGTAAAGACATTCCCGTTGGTACCATCATTCCCTTGGAAAATAGCCACGTTACGGCTACATTGCTCTGGTAAGCGCGAATTCGAGTCAGGGCATCGGTATCGAGCAGATCGTGTTTGAGGGCGGTATCGAGTAAGTGAGTCAGACGAGGGAGATTGCGAACGAGAGAACCAAATCCAGTGAATACTAGGGGTGACTGGAGAGATGCGGCATCACCGATCGCAATCAATCTGTCGAATGCTACGATTCGATCGCTACTGCTGACGGTAAAGTGTCCAGGAATATAGCCAAATGTCGGCTTCCGCCAGACTAGTTTGTCCATGTCACAGCGACGATACTCCGGTAGGATTGTGAAGAAATCCTCATACATTTCTAGCAACGAGCCAGGATTGGCAGGATTTACCTGATGGTAGTGAAACAGATAAACGGTGATTTCTTCACCCGCACCTGGAAATAATTCCCAAATTAATTGCCGTCCCCGCGAGATATCGCCGTGACTGAACAACACATCCCCATATTTTGCATCCCACACCTCTGGCTCAAAGCCGCTAGCAATTGCTGCCCCCACTGTTGGGCAAACACTATCAAACGCATGAACACCATTTAACTGCCAAGCAATGGGCGAAGCTGTGCCCATTGCATCTACCAGCAGTCTGCCCCGTGCAATTCGTGTTTCTCCAGTTGGTAAATACTGGCTGGTGACGACTGTTTCTAGCCCCGATACATCCGCACGGCTAAATTCGGTCTGATCCCAGATTTCCCCACCCGCTTGGCGCAATTTGTCACCGCAGACGCGCAATAATGCCTCAGCATCTAGACAGATGTTCAACACCGTTGGCGTAGACAATACCTTCGCCTTACAGTTAGCGGGATTATTCGCATCAAAGAACTTGCTGAATCCATCTACATATTCCCGCGCAATTACACTTTCAAACTCTGCTGGAGTAAATAGATCCAGATCGATCAATCGCTGAAATTCATCGCGCGAAATATTCCACTCGCGATTCATCCGCCCAAAGGGTAGCCGTTCTAGCAATAGCACTCGATAACCCAGCCGTGCCATCACCGCAGCATGAATTACACCCAACGCACCGCCAATATAAATTAGATCGTACTTTTGCTGGCTAGTTGCAGCCAGATGTGCCGTATCATCGACTCGAAATAATACCTGCTTGGGTTGCTGGGGATTTTTGACACCTTCCCGCCACCGTTTTTCCCACCAATACACCCGTTGCAGATCCGCTTCCCCATTGGGCATCTTCTGAAAATACTTCACCGTTGTCGGGTAATAGGGCTGCAATGCTGCAAAAATTGACTGGTTGCTCAGATCTATTTCTGGTGGCGCGGGATGAGTTGGTGGAAATTCTTGCCTGATTTTAGCTGTTAGTTCTCTAATAATCGAGTTTTCACCTGAGATTGATCGATCCCCCCACCGAAACACCTTCAGATATGTAGTCCGCTGCAACGACCACAAAAAGATCGATAATTCAGGAGTTGGATCTGTCGTGTTACTCGGAAATTGCAATCTCAGCCCATCGGGTGTGATGATCGATTTGCCCATTCCTGGCTGCCATTCCTGCTGTAACCACGATCTAACTCGATCGATCTCTGGAGTAGGTATTTCGATGTACAGCAGCTCTTCCATAATCTTTTTTTAACCGCAGAGGCGCAGAGAGCGCAGAGAAATAATCAGAGAATTTGTAGGTTGGGTTGAAGAATGAAACCCAACACACTCAATTAGCCAGTAACTATTGTATTGTACTAAATAACTTCGATCGTTTAGCTCAAAATCTCATGCATTTAATTTTGTATAGCAAGGTAGGCTGTCATTTGTGTGAAGGCTTACAAGAAAAACTGGAGCAAATTACCGATCTAGACATCCAGCTCGAAATCCGCGAAATCACCACCAATCCCGACTGGTTCGATCGATATCAGTACGAAATCCCCGTACTGTGCCTCCAGTCCAATGGCAACGAACAACCCATCCCCCGTTTCTCCCCCCGCGCCGACGTACCCCAGGTGCGAAAGAAATTAGAGCAAATCAGGGATTAGTGAAAAGTGAATAGTGAATAGTGGTTTGTCTCCCAGTCTCCCAGTCTCCCAGTCTCCCTTGCCCCCCACGCCCCCTAACCCCCACTCACAGGCGGAATCAACACCACCTCATCTCGATCGAGCATAATCCGATCTGGTTCGACAAATTCTAAATTAATCCCAAATCTAGTCACGTCATGCCATTGAGCTAATTGGGGTCGATCGAGTGTCAATCTGTCCAATACTGCACTTACAGGCGTGTTTAGCGGGAATTGGCAGGATATTTCGTCGGCACCAAATGCCTCTTGATAAACAGCAAATAACTTAATTGTGACAGTGATTTCAGAAGCTGAGGAAGTCATAACAGTAAATGCGTTGCTCAATTGATAGTTCCCCAGTCCCCCAGTCTCCCAACTCCTAAACATTTAACTCTATCGATTACGCGCTCTGACCGCTAGCCCTTATAATAAAGGTCGAGAATCGAAGTTATTTAATATAGGTAAGGATTGTGGTCGCTACTGTTCAATCACCCGCTACAGCGCGTCGAGTTGTATTTCCATTTACTGCCATTGTGGGGCAAGAGGAAATGAAATTAGCTCTGTTACTAAATGTGATTGACCCCTTTATTGGTGGGGTGATGATCATGGGCGATCGAGGTACGGGTAAGTCTACCACGATTCGAGCATTGGCAGATTTGTTGCCAGAAATTGATGTGGTTGCTGGCGATCCTTTCAATAGCCATCCGAGCGATCCAGATCTGATGAGTGAGGAGCTGCGGCAAGAATTTTTGGCGACTAATGCTCCCTATCCCGTTGCGACGAAGAAAGTACCGATGGTTGACTTACCACTCGGCGCGACGGAGGATCGGGTATGTGGCACGATCGATATTGAGAAGGCTCTATCTGAGGGTGTAAAAGCGTTTGAGCCTGGTTTGCTGGCTAAAGCCAATCGGGGAATACTGTATGTAGATGAAGTCAATCTACTCGACGATCACCTCGTGGATGTATTGCTCGATTCGGCGGCGAGTGGCTGGAATACTGTTGAGCGGGAAGGAATCTCGATTCGCCATCCGGCCCGATTTGTGCTCGTGGGTTCGGGCAACCCTGAAGAAGGCGAACTCCGCCCGCAGTTACTCGACAGGTTTGGGATGCACGCTGAGATTCGCACTGTCAAAGAGCCAGAATTGCGCGTCCAAATCGTCGAGCAAAGATCGGATTTTGACCAAAACCCCAACAAATTCACCGTCGAATATCAAGAGCCACAAGTCTTACTCCAACAGAAAATCGTTGAAGCTCAAATCAGACTGGCGGATGTCACCCTCGATTACGATCTGCGGGTGAAGATTTCCCAGGTTTGCTCCCAATGCGACGTAGATGGACTGCGCGGCGATATTGTCACAAATCGCGCTGCCAAAGCTTTAGCCGCCTTTGAAGGGCGCACAGAGGTGACTCTAGACGATATCAGTCGGATCATTGCCCTATGTCTACGCCATCGCCTCCGCAAAGATCCACTCGAATCGATCGATTCTGGCTATAAGGTAAATAAGGTGTTTGCCGAAGTATTTGGTGTGGAACTAGGCTAGCTAATCGCTAATTAACTAGCAGTAAACACAGCAGATTTTAACATGTGGATAGACAACAATGACTGACAAAACTTCAAAAAAGTACGTGCCAGATATCGAGCCTAGTGAGAGTGAAGACCCCAGAGCAATACTTGCTGACAAGGATCGTTCTTTTCTAGAATGTGTGATGGTCGAAGGTGGCTTCGTCGATCTTTATGACGCGCGGGACTTTACTGAAATTGTATTTCGGATTATGCGCGACTTGATGACCACTGCAGCCGCAGACCGAGTAGCCGACGAGCTACACAAGCCAATAGTAACCACTAGGGAACAAGCCTTGCAAGTTGAAATAACCGACCTGTGGAAAGACTCTAATCCACTTGTTGCCTTGCTCAGTCGGGTGCGTCCACCGTGGCAAGGGCCAGGTATTTTCAAGATTACTTCCGATCTCTTTTTCTTTCGGGCTGCTAATGAAAGCGGACTAGAACGAAGTTCTC
>JANNDL010000147.1:0-9198 GCA_031387665.1 Chamaesiphon sp. OTE_75_metabat_95
CTCTTTCAAATCTCAATTTGTGTGCCCCTAACCCCCAATTCTGGGGGAGCTAGCTTTTAGAAAGTCCCCCAGAATTGGGGGATTTAGGGGCAGGTAAGCTAGAAACGAAGCCCAGCGGACTTGTGTATACACGGTAGCCTCGGAGCGGCGGTTTTATTCTGGGGTTCCCCCCGAATGGAAACGCCGCAGAATAAAAAACCGACAAGACAGGGGTGCCCGTAGGACTGGGCGTTGCACTGAGCGTAGCCGAAGTGTGGGTAGATCTCCGCCCCACCTCAACTAAACTCGTCAATCCGAAACTTACTCAAAAATTAACTATTCCCACTACTCATTCCAGTAATGTGTCGAAGAATAATATCAATCTTCCCATTTAATTCACCGATCTGCACCTTCACCTCATCAATCTCTTGATGTACTTGCTCAAATGCTTCAGTGATATAGCCGCCTGGAGTCATTGTGTCTTCTAGTTGCTCTTGAGTGTTTTCCATTTTACTCAACCTGTACTCAACTTGAGCCAGTCGAGTAAATAGATCGCGGTCGTTTGGTTCTCGTGATTGTGTCATGATGGGTTTAACTAGGGTTATTTTTAGAGATGCCCCCGTAAGTTTGGATAGCGAAACGGGGGCATCTCTATTTTAGAGGTGGAACGAACAGCTAGGAAAAAAAGTTAACCATCGTTGGCGAAGCCTTCGCCTTGCGAAATCGAACTATCAGCATTCCAGAACATAAGGTACCAAACGTCAAATCCGCTACTACCAAGCTAACTTCACCGATCTTTCCGAGCCTCAATCATCAGCCTGACAATATCAGCGATCTTATGCTTCGCTACTCAACCCAACCTTTCCCTCGCCTTACTCGGATTACCCCGACTCACCGCAAGATCCGTCGGTCTCCGCAACCCCTGATCACTGGCCCACATACTCCCGCCAATCCAACCCCACCAACACCAAACGCAATTTTAATAATACTTTTTACTAAAGATAAAATATGATAGCTATCAAAGAAAATTTTTCGAAATTTACACCTGAAGAATACTTTGCTTGGGAAGAACAACAAAATTGCCGACATGAATATCTCAATGGAGAAGTCTATGCGATGAGCGGCGGCAGCCTAAACCATAGTGGAATTGCTGGTAACTTTTATTTTATATTAAAAGCCCATTTACGTGGTGGTGGCTGTCAAGTGCGTAATTCTGACGCACGGGTTAACATCGTCAATTCAGATGATTATACTTATCCCGATCTTAGTGTTACCTGCGACGAACGCGATCGCACCAACACTCAATACATTACCTATCCCTGCCTGCTCGTCGAAGTTTTATCACCTGGCACAGAAGCTTACGACCGAGGCAATAAATTTAGAATGTATCGTCAGAATTTCGACTTGCAAGAATATATATTAGTCGATTCAAGCTCAATAGCGATCGAACTATTTCGCAAAAAAAATGGCGACGACTGGCAGATTATCAACTATCAAGCTGGAGATTCAATTGAACTTAAAAGTATCAATTTGACATTCCCAATCGAACAAATCTATGACGAGATTATATTTTAACGGATCGGTTCAAGAAGTCCCCCAATCCCCCACCAATCCAACTCCACCAACCGAACTGGCGGTAGGGTCACGTTTGCCCTGCAATAGCCGTGCCGCGAGGTAATCGACTTTGCCAACCCATAACATGCTCTAATGATTCTGCCAGAACAATCGCTGCTTCAGTTTCGTTGGTGCAGCCTGCCGGAGGTAATCGCTTTTGGCTGATGTTGATCTAAAAGATCGCCATAGACACTAGGGTTAATAGCATGGATCATCTTTCCATTTATCCTTGTTGTAATCAGGATGAGTATACCCAGCCCTTTCAACGTGTATAAATACCTAGTGCTGGACTCTTTATTTCATCAGGGTTTGTGATTTTCTAAGCATCGAGCAGTGGAAACATGCCGATGCTTGGAATTAACAATCAAAGGCGGTCGTTTCTTCTTTTCGCCTCTGGTTGCCTTCAGAAAACGTGTCAGGTTGACATAGTAGGCACAGTGTTGCAAAACTGACCCCATTTCCTCAATCGAAAATGTGTTAAACACCTGCCAATGTGGTGGTGGGATGGAAATCATCATCCCCCGATAGAGACCTTGAATTTCATCTACCAGGTAGTAATCAGATAAACCAGCTTCGACCTTCCCAGTTCCATGTACGCTACCTAATGCGGCTCGAATAGTTGCCAAAATATTATATGTAGCAAATGCCATTGCTAATGAGAATAATGCAGCCTTTGGATAAGCTAAAGTTTGAATTTCTCCATTCAAATTCTCTGTCACTGTTTGAAACAAGGTTTCTACGCTCCAGCGGTTGCGATATAACTGTGCAACACAGGCTGTGTCAGCCACTTGTGGGGCTAAATTGGTTAAAATGGCTAGTTCTTTTTCCTGGTCTCGTGTTGGCTTAAATAACTTAATCACAACTCGACGACATTTGAGGGTTTTTCCCTGATAAGAAATCTCAACCAATTGCTCGAAAATATCTCCAGTGTCTGTTTGACCTTTTGCCGTTAATTCACTTATTTCTTTCCATCCGAGTGAGCCATGTTGGCGGAGGACAAAGAACGCTGAACGCTTGGCAATTGTAGTCAGAAATTCTGCTGTACAGAAATTGCGGTCTCCAATCCAAATTTGGTTTGGCTTCACCACTGCTAATACTTCATCAAATCTGCTGCGTTCTTGAGCATGACCATCTTCAATCGGAAATATGTCTACCACCAGCTTTGAGATTGGGTCTAATACTACCAGCATTTTACCTGGCAATGCTTTGGCGGCAAATAACCGGATTGCATCTAATCGATGGTCTGTTCCGGCTAGACAATTCCCATCAATGATTCTGATTTCGTATCCTGGGCATGGATTCGGCTGTTCTCCTCCCATGTTTTGAATCAATTGCTGTAACTCCGTAGCCGTCTCTCTTAATACTGCTTGAGAGACACCTATTTCTACCCCATTGAGTTTGTTGTACAGTGCTGTTGTGCTGATTGTCTGTTTAAGTGCTTTGGCTTTGTAAGCTGCATACACTGATTTGTGAACTCCATTCACGACTAAACTCATCAGATCTACCTGACTCGAAAACAGTAGTTCTCTCTGATATTGGACTTTGGCATGGCTGGCAAATATTTGATCCATTCGCTCTGGTGCAAATATTCGCTCCATTAGTCCCCGCGTCATCACCGTGACTGGACTCATCTGCACAAATTGCTCGAATGTGGAATCTAACATTTTGACCCCCAGTTTTTATGAATATAGGATGCCACTTCTCTGCTTTTTCAATTATGGCTTGCCCCTCAACTATTAGTATCGCTCACTTTAAGCACCAATTTACGCCATCCTAGCACTAGGTATTTATACACGTTGAAGGGGCTGGATGAGTATACCCTCATGTTGTCGCAATGAAAATGTAAGGTCAATAACGCCGAAGTATAGCCTTTTTCTACGCTTCAGGCTTTTTAGTTAGGCTCGCTACAAAATGCAAAAACGCTGGCAGTATTGATAGTTAGGCGACGATGGTAATTTGTTAGGTGATTTTGGGATTGATATAAGTAGTGGATCAAATATCTATCCCCAATTAACCTGCGCTCTGAAGTGACAATTCTCCGTTCGCGTAGCGTTCCGTTGGCGGAGCCTCTCGGAGAGAAGGAATGGAGAGGGTATTGCTAGGGCAAATGTGACCCTACCGCCAACGCACAGCAAGAGACACTCAAGACGTAATAATTTAGCAGCTATATGGACGCAGATAGTAGACTCGCGTACTCGATGCAGACATTTTCAGGCTCACTGACTAGTATTGCCGCCGAACGTCATACGATCGAGCAATTACTAGAAATTGGCATGGCACTATCTGACTGTCTGGATCTGACAGAGCTGCTGAATCTGATCCTGACTAAAAGTCGCGAAATTACCTGTAGCGACGCTGGGAGCGTGTATTTAGTCGATCGACATCAAGCGCAACCAAAACTAATTTTTAGTGCGGCTCAGACGGATTCTCTGCCCAATCTGGGCTTTGAGCTAACTACGATTCCGCTCAATCCTGAGAGTCTGGCGGGGTATGTGGCTACTACTGGGGAGATTCTAAATATCCCTGATGCCTATGCGATTCCGGCTAGTTTTCCCTATAAATTCGATCGACACTTCGATCTAGCATCTGCTTATCGAACTGTGTCAGTGCTGGTATTGCCGATGCAAAATCGCGATGGTGAGACAATTGGGGTATTGCAATTGATCGATCGCAAGCTCAAAGCCGATCTGCGAATTACGCCTCAAAATGCCGTGTCGATTACCCAACCTTATTCGGAGTGGGAACAGCAGATCGTTCGTTCATTGGCTTCTCAAGCGGCGATTTCGATCGAGCGCAACCATTTATTAGAGAGTATTGAAGATCTCTTTGCTGGATTTGTGACAGCATCAGTGCAAGTGATTGAGAGTCGCGATCCGACGACGGCGGGACACTCTGAGCGAGTTGCTAAATTGAGTGTGAGCCTGAGTGAGGAAGTCAATACTATTGACTCTGGTGCATTAAGATTAGTTCAATTTAGCGATCGACAACTCCAAGAAATTCGCTATGCGGCACTACTCCATGACTTTGGTAAGATTAGTGTCCCCGCTGAAATTATTCAAAAAGGTAAGAAACTTTATCCCCATCAACTTACCGATCTCAATCACCGTTTTAATCTATTGCGTCGCACCTGGGAACTAGAAGTTGCCCACCAAAAATTTAGCTACTTATTAAATCCACCACTGGGATATCGACATCAGTTAGATGATAATTGTCTGCACTGTATTCATTTACAACAGTTAGATCTAGATTTACAAAGGAGACTCGATCGGTTGCAGTCCTACTGGCAGTTATTAAATCAACTCAACGAACCAAACGTTATTTCTACGCCAGAATTTGCTGAAAAATTAGATGTTGTTGTAGCCGATCTTCAGCAGTTAGCAAAATATAATTATATTGACTTAGATGGCAACTTTCAACCGCTATTAACCACCGAAGAAATTGAACAACTCTTAATTCCTAGAGGGACGCTTACATTGGCAGAGCGACTGATAATCGAATCGCATGTTAGCCATACATATGACTTCTTGTGCAAAATCCCCTGGACAAAACAGCTCCAAAATGTCCCCCAAATTGCAGGTGCTCACCATGAAAAATTGGATGGTAGTGGCTATCCCAATCGGCTTAGTGCAGCGGAAATTCCGATTCAGTCCCAGATTATGGCGATCGCCGATATCTATGATGCTCTCACCGCCAGCGATCGACCATACAAGCCGAAATTACCACTCGATCGCACCTTAGCAATTCTCAATCAAGAAGCAGGTGCAGGTAAGCTCAACGCCGATCTTTTAGCTTTATTTGAACAGCGTCAAGTTTACTCAGTTTTGAGCGATCTAAATTAATTTTTGCGGCACTATATGGCTTCGATCGCAAAATTCAACACCAGCTTGAAGATTTATTAATTAAAGGAGTAACGATCGAGATTGGCTATGGCAAGCTTAGTGATATTGAGAAAGGTAAATTGACAGGCTTCTTTTACAATAAGCTTCAGCAAGCAACATCTTTAGCGAATAAATATCCCAATCTCAAGCTTAAACTGATTGGTACTCACGAAAAGTATCTGGTTTGCGATCGATCTTTTGCAATGTTGGGCAGTCACAATTTCTTAACTTCTGGAGTTGGTGAAGAACGTGAAATCGGGATGAGGACAACCGATCTAAAATTAATCGAGAAGCTAATCGATCGATATGAGCAGGCACACGATCTCACTCCCGTCAGTAGCCGTAAAGATCGCAATCGCAACTTGTTTTCAGTTTTTTAACAAATGTGATTGTCCAATGTGGTGATGCGATCGTCAAAGTTTAGCTGTTGTAGTGCGTCTCAGCGTTTGTCCCTAGCGGTTAACGTTCTGAAGAGGAACTCAAATCGATTGATGTAGTTGAAAAGAGTAGATTGGGCTGTTAGGATACAGCAAACAGAGAAAAATCTGCCTTCATGCAATCTGCCCCTAGTCTCACCCCTTCTCAACTCGCGCCCTTTCTCCTGAACGTTGCTACCGTCCTCCCAGTCTTTATTTGGGGGCCACCAGGGATTGGTAAATCAGCTCTGGTCAAGAACTTCGCCGAATCAGTGGGATTACCCTGTGTGTCTCTGCTTGGCTCTCAATTAGCTCCCGAAGATATTATCGGTGTCCCGCAAATCGTACATGGCAAATCCCGTTTTTGTCCACCCGCGATGATCGCTCAGGATCGTCCCTATTGCCTATTTCTAGATGAACTGAATGCTTGCTCCCAGGAAGTTCAGAAAGCATTTTATTCATTAATTCTCGATCGACGAATCGGGGAATACAATCTCCCACCAGGTACGATTGTCATTGGGGCAGGCAATCGCGCTGAAGATGCGGCGATTACTAGACCATTATCTTCCGCGCTGATCAATCGGCTGCTCCATGTCCAACTGCGGGCATCGGCGAAAGATTGGCTGACTTGGGCGGGTAGTGCCGATGTGAATGAACTAGTCGTGTCCTACATCAGCAATCGTTCCGATCATTTGTGGTCAAAGCCACCTAAGCACGAAGAACCCTTCTCCACGCCCCGCTCTTGGGAAATGCTCTCCCGCGCCCTCACTTCCTACGGCGAATCGGCAACCCTGGACGATATTAAAAATCTCGCATCGGGATTACTGACTCCATCTCACGCCCAGCAGTTTATCGCCTTTGTTAAAATCCGCGAACGTGCCCACGATTTGTCGGCGATCATTAAAGGGACAGCTAATTGGCCAGAGAAGCCAGAAGAGCGGGATATTCTCTATTTTATGACCCAGCAACTGCGCGATCGATTAATCAAAGAACTCCCCGATGATGAGTCCAAAGTCCGCCGCGAAACCCGTGAACTCGCCAACCGCTGTAAGGATTTGATTGTCTCCCTAGCGCGGATTTCTACCGAACTAGCCCAAATGGTCGTCACTGAAACTGAGAGCGGGATGAATTTACCAGCTTGGTATACGATCGAACTCGCCCGCGCATTGCCTCGATTAGCGATGAAGAAATAAGATCATGAGTACCAATCGTAAACCACCTAAAGAAAATCTTGCCGCGATTAACGCAGGGCGGGATATTTTACACAGACATTCGATTTTTTCATACCTTGAATCCTTTGCGGGTCTTGACTATCCTGATAACTTTCCCAAAGATGGTTTTGCGCGAATCTCGGTCAAAAGTCATCATGATAAGACTCCTATCTATATCCTGGAGCTAAATCCTTGGCAGAAAGCGAGTGCGGGCGAATGGGCATATGCGATCGCGCAATGCTATCTCCACATGGCTTTGAACCATGTTGACCCCGTGCGGAATGATGAACCCTGGCGACTTGCCTGTGAATTAATTGCGGTAGATTGGATCAATCAAATCTCGATCGGACAATCAATATATCCCATCACTACCACCCTCCCTGCCCAAGATCCAGCCGATATTGCCCATATCCTAGCTGATGACATGACTAGAGCTAGATTCGATCGAGGTTATCCCAGTCCCGCAGGTCGCGATCAGCCCACCTGGATCGTCCATCCAGAGGTCAAACCCTTTACCGCCGCTATGCGTCAGGCTAAAACCGATGCTTTTGCCAATGGGATTCGGAATGCGGTGATTGAAGCTGTTGAAAAAGCGGGCAATCAGGCGCGGAACAAGGAAGGCAAACCAGACTCGATGGCAGAAACCGCCCGTCGCTGGTTCGTAGCTAATTATCCACTGCTGGCATCATTAGCAGCCGCCTTTGAAATCGTCGAAGACGTAGAACTCTGTCAACGTCTGGATATTTCCCTCGCCGCTGTCAACACCGAAATCCAGCGAATCTATATCAATCCCAAATTTCCCTGGACTGCTAGCCAGCTCAAATTTGTGATGGCGCATGAGCTACTTCATGTCGGCTTACGTCATGAAGCGCGGATGCAGGGACGTGACCCCTTCTTGTGGAATATTGCCTGTGACTACGTGATCAATGCGTGGCTGGTCGAAATGGGCATTGGCGAAATGCCCACCCCATCTCTGATGCTGGATTTAGCCCTGGGCTTTGAGCATGAGTCCGCCGAGGCTCTGTACGATCGCATTGTCAAAGATCTCCGCCTCATGCGCCGCCTCCAAAAAGAACGCACCCTGCGCGGGCTGGGGAAAAGCGACATGCTCGGCGATAAAGCACCATCCTGGTGGACAGGAATGGGCTGTGACCTCGATACATTCTATCGCCGCGCCCTGTCCGAAGGATTAGACATTCACCGCTCTCAAGTCCAGCGGGGCAACTTACCTGGCGATCTGATCGAAGAAATTAAATCAATTCTCCAGCCGCCAATTCCCTGGGATGTCAAACTCGGTCAATGGCTGGATCAGTACTTTCCTCCAGTTGCCGCCAAGCGCAGTTTTGCCCGCGCTAGCCGCCGCCAGTCTTCCACCCCCGATATTCCTCGCGCCGTCTATATTAAACCCCCAGAACTAATGGCGGCTCGAACGTTTGGGGTCGTCCTCGACACCTCCGGATCGATGGATAAAAATACACTAGCACGGGGATTGGGCGCGATCGCCAGCTATGCTCTCAGTCGGGAGGTACCCCAAGTCCGAGTGATTCAGTGCGATGCTGGAATTCACGATATGGGCTACATCGAGCCAGAAAGCTTGCTACAGACAGTAGAAGTCCGAGGTCGCGGTGGGACAGTATTGCAACCAGCGATCGAACGTCTAGAGTCAGCAGCCGATTTCCCCAAGGATGCGCCGATCCTAGTTATCACCGACGGTGAATGTGATTACCTATCATCCCGTCGTGCCCACGCCTATCTATTGCCCGAAGGTGGTCGGTTGCCCTTTGATACTCGATCGCCAATATTTCACTTCGAGCGAGATTAGAAAGGTACTGGCACTGTTTCGATCGAAGTATCAGAGTCTAATCGGCTTAGAAACCTTTCAGGGCAAAGCAAATAAGCTTGCATAACTAAACCTGATGAGTGTCATCAGTTCTACAAACCTGAGAAAACTTTACAAACAGAAATAAAGGCACTAATATAAGATGCATAGGGGTTGAGCAATCAACACCGCACCTTGAAAATTCATCGCAATCATAAACAAATGACCACTACCTTACAACGTCGCGAAAGCGCAAATGTATGGGATCGTTTTTGTAGCTG
>JANNDL010000155.1:0-24706 GCA_031387665.1 Chamaesiphon sp. OTE_75_metabat_95
TCTGCGAAGGCAGACGCTATTGCTTACGCAAACACTCCGCTACCGCGAACAGTACGAGTGAGGCGGCGTTTTCATGCGGGGGTTCCCCCCGCATAAGAAAACGGCAAGACAGCACCGCCCCTACAGGTTAACGTTACTGCAAGGATCTCAAATAGGATTGCTATAGTTCTAAAAATCAACAACGAAAAACAAATGAAACAACTTCCGCACTGGCTGCAAGGATTGAACAATCCGATCTTTGCTAGATTGTATCTGGCTCAAACGATTAATCTTGTCGGTGATGGGCTGACTTGGGTAGGGTTGGCATTATTGGCATTTGAGCTAGCCGGAGCGCAAGCTGGAACAGTCTTAGCTGTGGCACTGACGCTGCGAGTGACGGCATTTGTGGTGCTGTCGCCGATTGCTGGGGCAGTTGCCGATCGAGTCGATCGCAAGCAATTGATGGTAACAACTCACTTGGCACGAATGGCGATCGTTTGTCTGTTACCATTCGTCACTCAGGTGTGGCAAATTTATGCGATCGTCCTGTCGCTAAACGTGTTTTATGCCTTCTTTGCGCCGACTTATACAGCCACCATTCCACTGGTAACGACCGCAGCAGAGCGATCTGGAGCGATCGCCTTATCTAGTGCCACTTATCAGCTTTTGGGCGTGTTAGGGCCTGGTTTAGCTGGCAGTATTGCGGCATTTGTCGGTACCAGACAGGTGTTTTTTCTAGATGGCATTACCTTCTTAATCGCGACCATCCTGATTGTGACACTGCCAGGACAACTAATGGTGAATCAGCATCAACAGACAGCGAGAACCGTTAACCGTACTCTCGAAGATATTCGGCTGGGCACGGTTTGTCTGTTTCTCGATCCACCGATTCGCCATGCACTGATACTACAATTAGTGGCGGCGATCGTGGGTGCAGAAATTCTGGTGAATACCGTCGGCTACGTTCAAGGTGTACTCCAGTTTGGCAAGATTGAATATGGCTGGGTGATGGCGGCATTTGGGATTGGTGCGACACTGGCATCGATCGGTTTGGGTAATTTCTCGCAAAAGTTCAGTCCCATTTTATTGACGAGTATCGGAGCCGTGCTGATTACGTTGGCGTTACTACCTGCAAATCTCGTGAATCTGGGCGGATTATTGGTGCTGTGGGCGATCGCTGGAGTCGGACAAACACTAGTAAATGTACCCACTCAGACGCTAATAGCCGATCGAGTTGCGGTTGAGGTGCAGGGGCGGGTTTATGGTGCCCATTTTGCCTGGAGTCATTTCTGGTGGGCGTTAGCTTATCCACTAGCGGGTTGGATGGGTAGCAATTCGCCCAGCCAAAATTTTTTCTACACTAGCTTAATCGGTGCTGGATTATTAGTCTTTGTGTATCTAGCTTTCAAGCCTTGGAAACTCACAGATCTGCAAGGTGGACTGTGGCACGAACACGAGCATCTTCACGATGACGAACAACATTCACACGTACATTCACCCACTTTAACTACCGAAAGTACTCACTATCACCTACATTTTCATTCTGTCACGAGCGATCGGTAAACGGATACGGTATGTCTTTTGATAAGCAAAAGTTTTGCTGGGCAACTGTCTGACTCGGTTGGGAATTTCTATCATCAACAGATCTGACTTATGATGTGGCAGTTATAGATTGGATGTTGCCAGGGATTTCAGGCATCGATCTATGCCGCCGCTTGCGCCAACAACAACAGCAATTACCTGTTTTGATGCTAACTGCCCGAAATGATATTCACGATCGCGTCACAGGCTTAGACGCTGGGGCTGATGACTATTTGACAGACATCAAAGAATATCTGGATAATATCCATCTAGTGCTAACGATCGGCATTATAATCGGCTGTATCCTCGGCATTCTCAGTTGGTATCTAGCTGGATTAGCAATGCGTCCACTGTTTCAGTCTTACCAGCAAATGCAACAATTTACTGCTGATGCTGCTCACGAATTACGCACTCCCATAGCGACATTACAAGTAATTATTGAAAATGGTCGAGCGGAATATTAACATCTGGCTCCAGAGTTAACTGATTGGCTCGATCGAGTCAAGCGACAAAATATGCGAATTTCTGGTTTAGTCAACGATTTATTATTGTTATCTAGCCTCGATCGCCCAGATAAGTGAAATCGGATGAGTTCATCTGAATTTCATCTAGGACTGCCAAACTAGAAACTGTCGGCACCTATTGAACTGGCATTTATGGTTATGAGTACGAAATCCCGCACGACTTCACCGTCCCTTACCGCTGAAATTGGGCAAACAGTGGTTCATGTTGTGCCGTTCCGATACTTGAGCTGGCTATTAATTCCCCTATCAATTCTATCGATAGCTTCATCAGCACTCGCTCATGCTGGACATGGCAATGAATTTTCCCATCAAGAGGGAACGAAAAGTACCAAGGTGCAGATCGATAGTGCAACTGCAAATCAAATTGGCGTACAGACAATCGCAGCCAAAAAACAAAGCTTGAATGTCGAAATTTCGGCGACTGGGCAAATCGAACTATTACCCAGTCAGAAAGTAGAAGTTACCGCCCCAGTTAAGGGCAAACTGATCCAGATTTTGGTACAACCTGGAGCTAGAGTAAAAGCAGGGCAAATCATAGCGCGGATGTCTAGCCCAGAGCTAAATGAACTGCGAGTAGGTTCCCTCGAAAAAAGATCGACAGCCCTCGCCCTACTCCAACAAGCTCAAACCGACCGCAATCTCGCTCAACAGAGCTACAGTAAAATTGTCAAAGTCGCCACCGCCGAAACCAGTCAGGCGCGGAGTCAATTAACAGCCGCTCAAGCTAGACTCACGCGAGAACAACAACTAGTCAAAAATGGCTCGATAGTTCGAGCGGCAAAAACTAGCTATCAACGCCAACAACAAATCGCCACCGCCGAAGTCAGCTCCGCTCAAACCGAACTAGAACTCGCCCAAGAGCGGTATCAAAAAGACGTAGAACTATTCAACAGTGGCGCAATGGCACGTCGCCAAATGTTGGAATCTAAATCAAAGCTAGCCGAAGCGCGAACTGCATTAGTCAAAGCGCAAAGTCAGCCAGGAGTATCCCAATCCGAAGCCGAACTCCGCAAAGCTGAAACTGAATTACCCCTGCGAGAATTGCGGGATGCCGAAATGCAGGTAGCCGAAGCCCAGGGACAACTAGCCAAAGCGACGAACCAAAAATCAGTAGTTGAAGCCAATGCTCAACTTCAAAGAGCGAACTCAGCCGTAACTGCGGCGCAAAATCAACTCAGACTCAGCGATGCTAGTTATCGAGGGTTGCTGGGACAACTAGGAACCGCTGCTAACGCTCAGGGAATAGTGACTATTACTGCCCCGATCGATGGCACAATTGCAGATAGAGAAATCACGATCGGGCAGTCTGTCGCCGATCCTGGTGCTAAACTGATGACGATTACCGACGATCGACAGGTACTAGCAACAGCGAATATCTACGAACTGGATTTAGGACGACTCAAAATCGGTCAGCAGGTCAGCGTTAAAGTGCCTGGAGCAGGCGATAAAGTGTTTTCTGGTCAGATTTCGATAATCGGAACAGCCGTGGACTCCCAGAGCCGTGTAGTCCCCGTTCAAGCAACTTTAGATAATCCAGGTGGCTTACTCAAAGCCGGAACATTCGCCGAAGTCAAGTTGGCGACAGGGCAAATGACTACCCCAGTAATCGCAATTCCAATTAGTGCGGTAGTAGAAGCAGACCAAGAGAAGCTAGTCTACATCAAGAGTGGCAACAGCTATCAGCCCACCAAAGTCACCCTCGGACAAACCGTTGGCGATCTAGTCGAAGTCAAGACGGGACTCTTTGCTGGGGACTTAGTAGTCACTCAACGTGCAACCCAACTCTACTCTCAATCTCTGAAAAAGCAGCCAGCCAGCGAACATAGCACAGCGGCTAAACCCGATCCTGCTAGTCAAAGTCAACTACCGCCCTATCTAATTTGGGGATTAGTTCCAGTTGTGGGTATTGTTGGCGGGGGTGCTTTTTTACTGGGGCGCAGAAGTAATCGAGTTACGACAAGTATTGTCGATATGATGGAGCCGGAGAATGATGCGATGGATTTGCCAGGTGCTGAGATATTAGTATTAGAGGAAGCTACTGTCGATCGGGCACATGCAAAATCTGAATCTGAATCGGTGGGGATCGATTCTCTTGCAGAGACACTTCGTGAACGATAGATTAGAGCGAGTTTTTTCTATAATATAAAGGCTTACTAATAGAGGCAAGAATTATGCAAACGATCCTTTTAAGTAGTGAAGAAGTCGCACAACAGGCAATGAAACTATATGAGGCTGGTATTCATGAGGCTGTAGAGATCGAAGACAATATCGGTAAAATGGTAATTATCGACGTAGAAACTGGAAAATATCATGTCGATCCCAATGGTATTGAATCAGCACGATATTTACGTCAGCAAAACCCGACAGCTCGACTATTCGGGATTAAGATTGGCTATAATGTCGCCGCATCTTTTAGCGGTGTTATGGAGCGGACAACAAAGTGACAACTGGATCTGTTATTGATGGACGAGCCACGGTTCCAGTTACTTTTCGACTAATCGATCGACCAGACTTTAGCATTGAGTTTGTCATTGATACTGGTTCTACGGGTAGTCTTTGTCTACCGCCAGAAGCTATTGCTGTGTTGGGATTACCGTTTGAATATGAAATTCCGGCTAACCTTGCAAATAACAGTAATGTTTTTCTAAAAGTGCATACAGCTACGATTCTGTGGAATGGTAAAGAGCAAGAGGTTAATGTACTAGCGGCTGGAAGAAAACCTCTATTAGGAGTGGCATTGATGTCTGGAAATGAGCTGTATGTTCATTTTATTGAGGGCGGTTTAGTTTCGATCGAGTAAGAGTATAGATCGACCTAAATAGTCTGAAAGATAGTTGATGAACACAGCCGAGCCGACTTCTTTACTTGCGTAAAGTTTTTGTCTTAAGTGAATTCCAATTTCTTGTATTCATCTTCATCATGATTGCTAATTCTTGAATAATATTATAGGAGTGTTCCGAAATTAAAATTCCATTATCCGAAAGAAGATCGTAAATAGTTTCTAGAGCTATTCCCCACTCATGTGCATTAATCAACTCGAATATAAATTCGACTGAAGAATCAGAAAAATCAGTTTTGATGATTTGCAAAAGTTCGCATATTTCTTTTTTAAGATTCATTTCAGCAACCAATTTTTTAAAAACCTCTTTAAAATCTAGCAAATCCTTGCCGAGAGCTTCTAATCGTTCGCGCCGCTTCTCCTCTGGGGAATCGATTCGACAGCAATCTGGCATCTAACAGCGAGTTTATCTGGTACTAGCAAGAATCGATCGGCTAAATCATTTGGCAACCAAATCAAGTCCCAGTATTGAGAATAGATTAACATTCCTGCCTTAGTCAGTACTGTAACCCATAATCGGATTATCTTTTGAGTAAGTTAGATATTTTTAAAGAAACAAAAAAAGTAGAGTCTATCGAGGCAAAAATAAAAACAGCGGTGATAACTACTTTGTGAATCGGCTTTGTTATTTTATCGCAACTTCTGTATTTTTAGATGTCTGTCGAATTTCACCTGAATTTCATCATGCTTGTGTATTGTTAGAACCAGTGGGAATGTACTCATATCTAACACTAAACATGCTCGGAAATATCGTTCAGTGGGTAATTAACCGTCGGTGGCTGGTCGTACTAGCCGCTGTTATCGTCTCATTGTGGACAGTCTACGTCATTCCTCAGATGCCGTTAGATGTGTTGCCAGCTTTCGCGCCGCCGCAGGTAGAAATCCAAACCGAAGCACCCGGACTCGCACCAGAGGAAGTAGAATCGCTGGTAACATTACCGATCGAAAGTGCGATTAATGGTGCGCCTGGAGTCACTGCCGTGCGTTCGTCGAGTGCGGCGGGAATTTCCGTAGTGCGGACGGTCTTTGGCTGGTCAACTGACATTTATCAGGCGCGTCAACTGATTACTGAGCGACTGCAACAAGCCGTCAGTAAGCTACCGCCAGGAGTCGAACCGCCCCAGATGTCTCCCACCACTTCTCCCGTCGGTTTGGTGGTGCAGTATGCTGTGACCGTCGCTGATACTACTGCGCCAAATTCCTTGATGGCAGCGCGGCGGATTGTCGATTGGCAAGTGACAAATCGCCTTTTAGCCGTGCCAGGAGTCAGTCAAGTTTTGGTGTTCGGTGGCGACGAGCGACAGTTTCAAGTATTAGTCGATCCGGTTAAATTAACTGCTTTTAACATTACTTTAGACCAAGTTGTCCAAGCGACTAAAAAAGCGAATGTCAATGCCGCAGGTGGCTTTTTTATTACTCCTGATACTGAGAAATTGATTCGCGGGATCGGTAGGATTGAATCGATCGAAGATCTCCAAAAATCGACGATCGTATCTCGCAACGGCACCCCCGTGAGACTCCAAGATGTCGCCGATGTCCGAATTGGTGCGGCTCTAAAACGGGGCGATGGCAGTTTTAATGGCAAGCCCGCAATTATCGTGATGGTGAACAAGCAGCCCAGCGTCGATACACCCACTGTCAGCCGTGCGGTGGAAAAAGCGATCGCTGAAATTAAAGTTGGCTTGCCCAAAGATATCAAAGTTACCACCACTTTTCGTCAAGATAGTTATATCGAATCTTCTGTCGATAATGTCCGGTCTTCGTTGATTCAGGGGAGTATTATTGCCGCGATTATTCTAATTCCATTTCTGTTGAATTGGCGAATTCTGGCAGTATGTCTATTAGACTTTTTCCTAACACTACTATTTGGGATGCTGGTACTGTCATGGTTGGGAGTTGGTTTAAATACCATGACATTGGGCGGCTTGGCGGTAGCGATTGGGACAGCGATCGATGATGCGATCGTCTATGGTGAGAATACCTATCGTCGCTTGCGTGAAAATAAAGCAGAAGGCGATCCGCTCACGCCGCTAGAAATCATTTTTGAAGGTTCGGAAGAAGTGCGCGATTCACTCATCGGCGCGACGGTGATTGGGATTATTGTCTTTTCACCAATTTTTACCTTACCAGGAGTTGAAGGAAAGATTTTCACCCCGATGGGGATTGCTTATTTAGCAGTAGTTGTTGTTTCTAGTTTAGAATCTTTACTCGTTTCTCCGGCTTTGTGTGCGATTTTACTACCCGCTACTAAGGTGTCACAGCGAGAACCCTGGTTAGCGAGATTTTGTAAGGAGATTTATGGCGCATGTTTGAATTTCTCGATGAAGAATCCGCTCCTAATTATGGGAACTGCTACGATTTTAACCGTCGCATCAATTGTAGTTATCCCCTCCTTTGGCAGAGCATTTCTACCAGAGTTTCAGGAGCAAACGATGGTGAACACATTACTATCCTACCCAACTGTCTCTCTCGAAATTAGCACCAAAGCGGGTCATGTGGTCGAAGAGTCATTGAAAAACGATAAGCGGTTTACATTCATCCAAACTCGTGCCGGACGCGCTGCTGGCGATTCTGATGCCGCAGGTGTAAATCTGGCTCACGTCGATGTCGAAATCAGTAAACTAGGGATGCAAAATCGAGAAGAATCGCTCAAAGTCATGCGAGCAGCATTTGAGAAAATTCCTGGAGCCGCCGCAAATATTGGCGGGTTTTTACAACATCGGATGGATGAAGTTTTGTCAGGGGTGCGAAGTTCGATCGCAGTGAAAATCTTTGGTTCTGATTTAGCAGAATTAAGAAAAATTGGTCAACAAGTAGAACAACAAATGGCGACAGTTAATGGTGTTGTCGATCTCCAACTCGAACCTCAATTTCCAGTACCGCAGATTCAAATTAGATTCGTTCGCGATGCAGCCAGTCGATACGGACATACAGTAGGGGACTTAGCAGAAACAATCGAAACTGCTCTTAATGGTAAAGTTGTCTCTCAAGTACTCGAAAATCAACAGTCTTTCGATTTAGTTGTCTGGTTGAAACCCGAAGCCAGACAGAATATAGAAACCATTCGCAATCTCCTAATCGATACCCCCAGTAATCAAAAAATCCCGCTCGCTAGTATTGCTAAAATTGAAGAAGGGAAAGGGCCAAATACTATCAATCGGGAAAATGTTTCGCGCCTAATTGTCGTTTCAGCCAATGCCAAAGGTCGCGACATTCGATCGACTGTGACTGAGATTGAAACTAAAATTAAAAGCAACGTCCAATTACCAACGGGATATTTTATTCAGTATGCTGGACAATTTGAAGCTGAAGAACGCGCTACTAAAAACATTTTAGTTTTTGGCGCGATCGCATTTGTGGCAATTACTGTCTTGATGTATCTGTCTGTTAAGTCGATTCCGTCAACCTTAATGATTATGATTAATTTACCAATTGCCCTTGTCGGTGGCGTAATTGCAGTGGCTTTAACGGGTGGCGTAATTTCGATCGCGTCTTTAGTAGGATTTGTATCCTTGTTTGGGGTTGCAACTCGGAACGGGTTATTACTAGTAGATAACTACAATACTAAATACGCCGAAGGAATGCCGATGAAGGACATCATCGTCAAAGGTTCGATGGAGCGACTAAATGCGATCCTGATGACGGCTTTAACTTCGGGATTGGGTTTAGCACCGATGGTATTTCAAGGCGGATCGGGACAAGAATTATTGCAGCCGCTATCGATAGTGGTTTTTGGTGGTTTGTTTACTTCTACGGCAATTACGTTATTGGTATTGCCTGCTCTCTATGCCAAGTTTGGTAAGCATTTATTTCCGAAAAAAGTTGAGGAGCCGAAAGCAGAATAATGTTTCATGCACATGTAATCGATCGGGATCGAAAGTTAAAACCATCATCCCTCAATCGCGATTTTACCAAACAGCGATCTCGTGTATTGCCCTTCAGTGTATACATGATTGCTAGACAGTACTGGAATTAACAACCTTTGACATTTCGCTAGATTGAACTTCACGAATTTTGTCAGCACAAACTGTTTTAATCCAATCTTGACGATTAATTTTTTGCAGTTGGCACTCTGCATCAATACTGCGTAACAATTCTAATGGAAAGGCAATATCTATCTGTTGATTTGCTTGAAAATGACCTGTGAAATGCTCAGAAACATCAGCTCCTAAATGAGCTTTCTGAGCAATCTCCTCAATATCTTGAATTTTAGTAGACTTGCTGCTCATAGCTTCTATACTCCTGTTTTGTCGATCTCCAGGCTGTGACAACCCAGATGTACTCTCCTGCTTCATCACTTCGATATTCAACAATGAATGTTGTCAATTTTAAATCTGCAAAGCCTATAATTCGATATTGTTCTGGTAAATCAGAGCGTCGATCCTCAAGATAGGGGCTGTAAAGCAATTCAGTTAACCGATCGAAGTCAATATCACGTTCTGCTAAAACTTTTTGTCGTTTTGGTTCATCCCATCGAACACGAATGAAATAGATAACAACTATAAGATTGTACTTTTGCTCACTTCAATTATATCCCATTTTCTGTAAACTTTAACTGCTAATCGATACCCCGAAATTGTCTACAAATTCACCTAGCTTCTAGAGAACATATGAAACCCAAAGCCACTTTTTATCATGCTGGTTGTACTGTTTGTATCAATGCCGAACAAAATATCGCTGCGGCGATTGATCGCGATCGATCGCTACGACTTAGAAATCGTACATTTAGGCACCCAGAAGGAAAGAATTAATGATGCCAAATCAAGCGGTGTTCAATCAGTACCTGTACTGGTAATTGACAATAAACCTTTGCATATTAACTTTGGAGCTAGTTTAAGCGATTTGGGCTAACTCAAATTTAACGTTCGTAGAAGTAGAGGATGAATTTCTCTCTACTTCTTTTAGAACTCTTGCCTAATTATCGATCGCGTAGCGTCCGCTTTGCGGAATCGGCAGATCGAAGTTAATATCTGGACCAATCGGCACAATTCTACTCGGATTTAGTTCTGGCAAACCAGCATAGTATAATTGTTTAACATGCTCGATACTGCAAACAGATCGTACATCAGAATATTGATATAGTTTGCGACAGTAGTTCCACAGATGGGGAAAGTCAACCAGCCGCTTGATGTTGCATTTAAACAACCCATAATAAGCTAGATCGAATCGAAACAGTGTAGTAAATAAACACCAATCGGCAATGGTGATGCGATCTCCGCAAAGATATGGCTGTTGTCCCAAGATCCCGTCCCAATGCTCTAAGGCGGCAAATAGTTCTGTCACGGCTTCCGTATATGCAGCTTGAGATACGGCAAAGCCACTGCGATATACACCATTGTTAATCGGCTGATAAATTGCATCTAGGACTCGATCGATCTCTGCTTGCAAGTCTACAGGATAAAAACTAGTATTGTTCGCATATTCACCAAATTCTCGGTCAAACATCTGAATGATATGTCGCGATTCATTACTGACAATCTTGTTAGATTGCTTGTCCCACAAGACAGGTACAGTAACTCGCCCCGTATAATTGGGATCGGATTTGACATAGACTTGCCACAGATAATCAGCACTATTTACAGTGTCAGAAATACAGCCTGGTTTATCTGAAAACTTCCACCCATAGTCGCTAATTACGGGATCGACGATTACCTCCGGTAGGCTCCGCCAACGATAAACTAATTACATCTTCTAATCCTTTGAGTTTCCATAATAATGCTGTCCGATGTGCCCACGGACAACCCAAGGAAATATACAAATGATAGCGTCCAGCGTCAGCTTTAAATCCACTCGCCCCATCGCGACTAATCCAGTGATGAAACACCGTCGGCATTCGCTGAAACTGCCCCTGTTCATTGTGTTCTGTCCATTCAGTCGTCCATTTACCTTCGATTAATTTACCCAGTGCCATATTTTCCTCCAAAATAATTAATTTCAATTACACCGATCCTGTAAAAGCATAAGCCGCCATACTAAATGCGCCGTAATTGTAGCTATGATGTAACCTTGTCCCTTTTACCTCATCACCTCCCGCACCTAATGCGACAAATAAAGGTAGTAAATGTTCATCAGTTGGATGATTCCGTTCTGCGTGGGGAGCAATTTTTCGATAGTTTAATATAGCTTCCCAATTACCTTCGGCAATTCTTTCCGCTAACCATTCATCAAAAACTCGCACCCAATCTGGTGGTGGCGCGTCATAGCGACTATTACCTCCGGTAGGCTGCACGCCAACGAATTCCCACAGATTATGGGTAGCACTCCCGCTGGCTAAAATCAGCACACCTTCTGCTCTCAGCGGTGCGAGGGCTTGTCCAATCTGAAAGTGATGTAAAGCTCCAGCATGGTATTGAATCGAGAGTTGGGTAACGGGAATATCCGCATCTGGATATGCCAAAATTAGTGGTGTCCAAGCTCCATGATCTAGTCCGCGAGTAGGATGTGTCTGACTGGAGATCCCCGCTTGGGTGAGTAAATTTGTGACTCTCTCTGCAAGTTCAGGCGCACCAGGCGCGGGATAATTGAGCTGGTAAACCGCATCTGGAAAGCCACCAAAATCATAGATAGTTTGAGGTTGAATTGCTTTACTAACCGTCGGTTCGATCGAGTTCCAGTGAGCAGAAACAACCAAAATTGCTTTGGGTTTGGGAAATTGTCGGTGCAACGATTTCAAAAAATGTGTCACAGCTCCATCCCGAATCGGCAAATCCGGTGCGCCGTGAGATACAAAGATTGCAGGTAGATTCGTCATCAGGAACTTGATGTGGATGTCACAGTTAGTTTGATTCGAGTAGTTTGATTCTAGCTAGAACTAAACTAACTTCAACTTAATTCATCACGGAGATATCTGTCAAGGGGGTGGGAAAAGTCGTCTAAAAAACTTGGCGCAGCCTACCTAGCAATACCATCAACAGTTCTAACTCCGAGGCATCGAGTTTGTCAAAGCGTCCTTTCAGATGTGCGATATGGGCGGGAAAGACTCGATCGAATACCTCTTGCCCTTCGGGAGTTAGCTGCACAAGCACATTCCGGCGGTTTTCGGGCAGGGTTTGACGACAAACGAGCTGCTTTTGGATCAATCTGTCGATTACTCCTGTCAAAGTACCTTTGGTAATCAAGGTTTTCTCTCCCAGCTCACCCATGCACATCCCATTGGTGTTCCCTAATGTGGCGATGACATCAAACTGGGCGGGAGTCAGATCGAATTGCCGCACATGTACCTCGGAGTAGGCTGAGAAAGCTTGATAGGCTCTCGCTAGCTCCCGCACTACTGGCAAAAAAGGTTGATTAGCAGATTGATTCTCCTTCAGAGACATAATATGTGAGTGATTAAGACTATTCTAATTAGAATCTATTTCAGGACAGAAATCAAACTTGTTTGACTAATTAGGAATGAGGATTTAATAATATACAAATCTGCGATTGCAATTCTCCTTGGGTAGGGGTAATTCATGAATTACCCCTACCCAAGGAGAATTGCAAGTTATTAAATCCTTATTTCTTAGTAGGGTGCGTTGGGTTGTCTCCTGACGGAGCGGGCTTCCGCTAACATTTTTCAACCCAACCTACAGATCCTTGTACTGATTAGGGCTTGTGGTACAAATATTGCGATTCGATTCTCTTCCAGAGAGGCTATAACGTCACCCTGCCGCTAACGAGAAGTTGACTTTCAGAGCAATTTCACCTGGATTTCATCCTAGATATTTATAGTTGGTGGATGGAGAAAGAGAAATTTCATGGAAAAAGTCTATCTCCTTCAACCAAAGTATTCAATTAGGAGTGCAAGTATGAAATTATTAACTTCAGGAATTATCCTATTAGCCAGTACTGGACTATTATTGGGAGCCTGTAGCCAAGCAACAAAAACTAGCGATTCAGCTAGTACTAGTTCTGCGACACCGACAGCAAAAACTGCCCCTCCAGCAACAACGACGGCTCAAGCTGAAAGTAGCGCGGGTGGTCAGAGTAATAAAGGCGGACAAGTAGTCGAATCGGGGAAATATCACCTAGAGTTTGTGCCACTAACTAGCAAAAAAGATACTCACTTGGATCTGTATCTGCAAAAAGGTGATACTCATGCGGCTATTCCTAATGCAAAAGTTACTGCTGATATTCAATTACCCGATGGTAAGCTGAAGACTATTTCACTTAGTTATGATGCCAGTGGTAAACATTATGCTGGAGTATTAAAAGAGCAAGTTACTGGTCAATATCAAGTCAAAATTATGGCAACAATCGGCAATGATCGGGCTGACGGTCGCTTTAATTTTGTTCGTTAAGCGTCGGCTTTGCCGAATCGATGACTACAGCGATAAATTGTCGAGCTGAAATAAGTCTAGATTGCGATCGAATATCTCCTGAATAGACAGCATTTGTCGATCAATCGTCATGAATTTATGATCGGCAGTTGAACGAATTGTATTGCCATTATCTAGTAAATACTCAAATACCTCTTGCTCACCTCGATCGTGCCATTGAACGATCGGTTGTTGGATAATGTGACCCAGATCGTCCACACTCCAAACTGTACAGGCAATTTGCTCAGTCACAATTTTACCAATGGGCAATGCACCATACTCAACTGTCATCAGTTGGGTATCATAACTCAAGCAATACTCTGCGAACAACACCATCTTATCAAACAGTGCATCTGCGATCGAATGTTCGACTCCTTTTTTAGCTGCACCATCGAGAAACTTCGTGCGCTGTTTATTCATTTCATCGGCTTTTTTCTTACCCATACAGCGACGCAAGATATCTGCTTCACCGAGGGTATATCCCGCTAGATCCTGAGCGATTTTCATAATCTGCTCTTGATAGACAATTACTCCATATGTCTCTTCTAAAATTGGTTGGAGAATTGGATGTTCATAGGTGATCTTTTCACGTCCGTGCTTGCGATCGATAAAGATTGGAATTAGTCCCGCATCTAGTGGTCCAGGGCGGTACAATGCTAGGATTGATGATAGATCTTCGATACTCGATGGCTTCAGTCGTGCCACCACATCCAGCATCCCTGAAGACTCTAATTGAAAGACACCTTCTAAGTCTCCCGACTCAACTTGTTTATAAGTTTTCTCGACATTGGGTGGACGTTTTTTAACAGTTCCTTTGTTTAAAATCTTGTAAGTATGTCGCTCCTCCCCAGTGATATCATCTGGGTCAATTTTATCACCTTTGGTTTGCTCGATCGAATCGATCGCATTTTGAATAATAGTTAGATTTCTCAATCCTAAAAAGTCCATTTTTAATAGACCCATTGAGTCAAGATCTTCCATATAGTATTGGGTGATTACAGACCCATCATTATTCCGCTGCAATGGTACAATTTCATCCAAAGGTTGGGCTGAAATTACCACGCCAGCCGCGTGAACTCCAAAGGTTTTGTTCGTTCCTTCAATCCGCATCGCCATGTCAATCCACTGCCGAGCAGTGATTTTTTCACCCGTCTCAGGATCGGCATATTCACCCGTTTCATAAGCTTGTTTAAATTCCGGTACTGGCGTTTTATCCGAAATCATCACTGCTAATTTCGTCGGTTTCCCCCGCACTACCGGAATCATTTTCCCCAGCTCATTGGCTGCACCATAGGGAATATTCAGCACTCGCGCCACATCTTTCAGTACCGCCTTGGAAGTCATCCGGTTGAACGTAATAATCTGCGCTACCCGCTCCTTACCATACTTCTCTGTTACATAGTCAATCACCTCCGCCCGCCGCTCGATACAAAAGTCCGTATCGATATCTGGCATCGACTTGCGATCGGGGTTCAGGAACCGCTCAAATAGGAGACAATGATGTACGGGGTCAATATTGGTAATCTTCATGGCATAAGCCACCAGGGAACCCGCAGCAGAGCCACGTCCAGGGCCAACCGGAATCAATCGATCGCGCGCAAATTTGATATAATCCCAGACAACCAGAAAATAGGTCGAAAATCCCATCCGCTCGATCATTTTCAGCTCAAAATCGAGCCGTTCTTTATATACGTCTTCAATATCTCCATATCGCTGGACTTTCAGCCGTTCTTTCAGTCCATCCCGCGAAATCTCCTCGACAAAAGTAGCCGGAGTATGCCCTGCTGGAATCGGAAAATCGGGGATTTTTGGCTCACCGAGAATATTATAAGGCTGGATTTTATCCGCAACTTCGAGGGTATTAGCGATAGATTCGGCAATCACATCATCGGGTAAATGATCGCGAAATAATTGCGCCATTTCCTCGGCAGATTTGAGGTACTCATTGCCGCTATAGCGCATCCGTTTATCTTCACGAATCAGTTGCCCAGTCTGAATACAGAGCAGCGCGTCATGAGCTTCTACATCAAAACAAGAGACAAAGTGCGAATCATTAGTCGCAATTAATTTAATATCTAATTCCCGTGCAATTCGGACGATCTCAACATTCACCACCCGATCTTCTTTCAAGCCGTGATCTTGGATTTCCAGATAGTAATCTTCGCCAAATCTGTCCTTATACCACTTCGCAACTTTCCGCGCCGCATCTGCCCGCCCTGCCATGATTGCCTGAGGCACTTCCCCACCCAAACAACCGCTAGTAATAATCAATCCTTCCTTATATTTCTCAATATATTCCTTATTGATACAAGGACGGGCAAAAATGCCCCGACCCTGGAAACCTTCGAGGTGAGATACTGTTGTTAACTTAACTAAATTTCGGTATCCCTGAGTATTTTTTGCCAACACCACTTGGTGAAATTTCTGATACCGCTTCTGCTGGGTAAAATCACCATTGATCACATACATTTCATTGCCAATTATTGGCTTGACATTCCGAGCGCGACAGACCTTGATTAATTCGATCGCACCATACATCACACCATGATCCGTCAATGCGATCGCAGGCATCCCCAATTCTACCGCTCGATCGACCAAATTGGGCAACTGACTAGCTCCGTCAAGCAGGCTATAATCACTGTGCATGTGCAAACCAACGAAAGTCATAGGTTAAGTGGTAGAGGGTGGTTTAGTGGGCGTAGGGGTGTTGTGGGAAGGGGAATTAAGCTGCAACTAATTGTTAATGCGAGTGCAGGTAAGAGTATTATAGTATGGGTTCTATAGTATTTTAGAACTACTTTAACGGATCTACGTTAGTTTGTGATTTAATTTGATACCATGTACATAGTTGCGTACATAAACTATGTTCTCCACCGAAATTACCTCACCGACAGAAGCCAGAGCTGGATTCTTTCAACTGATCGATCGAGTCGCCCAAAGTCACCAAGTTTGTATCATCAATCGCCGCGATGGTGAGAATGTTGCCATTATCGCCGAATCAGATCTCAATAGTCTGATTGAAACTGTTTATCTGTTCCGATCTCCGGCAAATGCGCGACATTTACTCGATTCTATTGACGAATATCGATCGGGTAAACTTGTCCCACAAAGTATTGAAGAATTACGCCAGGAGTTGGGTATAAATGGCGAAGAAGAAGAAAAAATCTGAAGAATCGTCAGAAATAACTCCCATTCAAATTATTAGATTGATTCCAGTATTTACTACCAAATTCAAAGAAGATTTAGGATTCTGGTACAGAACTGACTCTAAAAAAGCAATCAAGATCCTCGATATGGTGACAGCTATTATGTCAGAGCCATTTACAGGGATTGGCAAACCAGAGCCTTTAAAATACATGGATTCAGATTATTGGTCACGTCGCATCGATCTCGAACATCGATTAATTTATATAGTGAATAATGAACAAATTGTCTTTTTCACTTGTCGTTACCACTATGAATAAAATTCACAATACATTAGGCTAAACTTATATGACATTTACAGAAATTATGCCCTCACTAAAACAGTTATCTCATCAAGAAAAAATCAAAGCTATTCAATTTCTAGCTACAGAACTAGCTAGCGAGGAGGGAGCTTCTGTTTCTCTAGAAGATGGTAAAACTTATGACATTTGGTCGCCTATTGATGCATTCTCAGCCGAAAAAGTTTTAACCGATGCGCTGCACAAGCACTTACAGAAAGAAGTTAAATAACATGATATTAAAAAAACGCTTTGAATTCACTGAAAAATCTAACGCTTTAGGGGAAGTTAGCTTAGTACCCCATCTTCCTTTTAGCTTATCATTCCAAGATAATTCAATTTCAGTATTGGGGTTGTTAGATACAGGCGCAAGTGTGAATGTTGTAATAAAAATCGGGATAGGGGCAATTCATTAACTGCCCCTGTCCCGATTCTCGCTTCCAATAAAGATAAAACTTATTTTTGAAACCAGTCTACATCTCTTCGGATGGATTGGATTGTCCCAGGACTGGTACGAGATAAGCAACCAATAAACCGACGACGAATCCGCCGCAGTTGCGAAGCAGAGGTAGCCATTCCTGGGTGCGAGTGACTACTGGTGCGACTCCAAAGGCGAAGAATAGAATCCCCCATAGCGGTGAGAAAATCAACGCCCACTGCCAAGCAAAGCCCTCTCCAGGTTTGCGATATTGTCCGGCAAAGCCGCAGATTACGCCACCAATAGCTGAACTGATCAGGGTGAGGTTCCATTGCTCATCGGGCAACCCTGGAACGACATTACAACCACCTTTGACTAGGCAAGTTTTGACTGCTTCTAGTGAGTCGATAATCGCGCTGTCCTCGCCGTTTTCGCGGACATAGTACATGTTGCCAAATCTGGTTTGGAGTTCGATCCAGAAGGTTCTAGGCATGAGTTTGTAGACATCATCGCCGACGCGGAAATTGAGGGTATTGCCGCCACGTGAATCTGAGACGACGAGGACGCTTTTCTCATCTAGTCCCCAATATTTGCGGACTGCCCGTCCAGGGGTACGATCGTATTGCGTCAGAATTCGCAGCTTCCAGCCAGTTTCGGCTTCAAATTTGTCTATTTGCTTGACGAGATTTTCTTCTTGAACTGGGGTGAAGGTTTTCGCCAGATCGATGATTGGTGTTTGCTCAGTGGGAAGAAGTTCGGGGTTGTCAAAGGCTTGGGCTGCGGGGGCGATCGACCACACGGATATACTGAGAACTATGGCAATGGCAGATCCGAGCAGGCGGCGTAATATCATGTTCGATGAGGGCATTTACTAGTAAAGTTCAGTTGAATGGATCGGGCGAGAATCAGTGAGGGGCATTCATTCTTGCCGATCTTCAACGTCTGTCTCTACCAATGAAAATTTATCTATTATTAGTTCACTTTACAATACTTTACGAGAAAACGGGACGATCTGGCTAATGTAATGAGATCCTGCTGGTTGATGAGCATCGACCTCTTCGTTACGTTTGTGCTAATCTGTAGTTAGACTTGGGCATCAATAAATTCAAATCAAAGTTGAAAAATGTTGAAAATCGCCGCATTAATAATTGGGTCATTAACTGTTGTGACGATCGCACCTGCTCGATCGACAAATTTTCAGGTCGAACGCGAAGCGCGCCACCAAGGCGGTCGAACATCACCCACTATTAATGAGAAGCTCTATGCTGAAAAGATCCTGCCAATCAAGAAATCAACGAAACTCGTACCGACAGTAAAAGCAACATCTCCAAAAGTCCCTGCTGACCGCCAACCAGAGCCTTCACCCGCAAATAGAGAGCCACAACCAGTTAAAAGTCAGAGTCAACGGGAACTTGAAGATCGCAGTTGGCTAAGACCAAATGAACGCCCTATTAATATTTGGGATAATTCTGCAAATGGGAAGGGATTCAGTGGCTTTGGCAATTTTCACAACGTCAATCGATAGCTCTGCGAGTCAATGAGATGGTGGATCGCCTCCATTCTAATACGGTTACAGTATTTTGAATTCAATCTCTCACTACCCCTTAGTTGTTGATAGTTTGAGATTGAATTCTGTTTCAAAAATCGGTTTTTTATAGTCCAAACTCCAGCATTCCAATATACATTCATCATCTGGATCGGCAGGAATAAAGGTAAGATGACACTCCCTGGTAATTAGGTTGCAGTTGAGACTGACATCTTTGATCGCGCCGATTCTGCGCCTGTCGAGTGCCACGGCTACCCGTAAAATTGCACTAAGCTGGGAGACGATCAATTTTTGCTCTTTGGAGAGATTTTGGAGATTCTGATGTTTCTTCTTCGGGGGACTTTTGCGGTGATAGCGGGCAATATTGGCGATTAGATCGATTTCGATTTCGGTATAGCCGAGGAGTTCCCCATACCGAATTAGATAATAGGAATGCTTGTGGTGGGAGTCGTGACTGACAAAATGACCACTATTGTGGAGGATGCCTGCGCTCCACAATAGCTCTCGCACTGGCGGTGTCCAGTGGTGAATCTGTCCGTAGGTTTGATCGAATAGGCTCAGAGCGAGTTCGGCGACTCGCTGGGAGTGGGGCAGATCTACACCGTATTTTCCGGCGATTTTGAGGGTGCTGCGTTCGCGAATTGAGCCTTGATATTTGAGCCGATCTTCAATTAAACCCTGGGTTAGCATCCAGTCTACGATTACGCCTTCGCGGAGACTGCGTTCGCACACGGAGAGGGATTTCATCCCCAGCATCGTCATCGCTTCTTGTAATATTACTGCTCCGGCGACGATGATTTCCGATCGACGATCGGATATGCCTTCAATTGTAGTGCGCTCGGCAACTGTCATCCGCCGCAGTCGGGTAATCAGATTGCGAAGTTCGTGGAGCTGAATCTGGAAGCCATGAATCCGCGTGGGCACTTCCCCATTTTTATCTAAATTGAGAATCGCAGCAAGGGTTTCGATCGTGCCGGAAGTGCCGATCATTTTGGGGATTTCTCCTGGCTGGAGATTGGCTTTAATTTCATCGATAGCTCGCTCCAATTGTCCGCGTACAAAGGCTTGGAGATAATTGATCGATCGATCGCTGACGGGACTGGTATTGATAAACTCAGCGGTAAGCCGGACTGCACCGATTTTGGTGCTGCTGAGGGTGCGGGGTTCGTGGCTATCGCCGAGGATGAGTTCGGTAGAACCACCGCCGATATCGATAATTAGATGGGGCGTATTGTTAAACTCGACTCCTGACAGTACCCCCAGATAAATCCGCCTTGCTTCCTCCTGTCCAGAAATCAGATTGACAGCCAATCCCAATTCAGTTTCGATCGATCTGATAAATTCATTGCCATTGGGAGCTTCGCGTACCGCACTAGTCGCGACTGCCAGGATTTGCTGGGCGTTGAGACTTTTAGCTACTTCCTGACAGCGTTTGAGTGCGCTAATTGCCCTTGAAATCGCCGCTGGCGTGAGATTGCCCGTCTGGGGGTCTCGATCGCCCAGTCGGACTGTTTCCTTCTCACGGGCGATGATCGTGAAGGCTGGTAAGTCCGCCACAATCCTGACGATCACCATGTGGACAGAATTGGTACCGATATCGATCGCTGCAATAATCGGATCGGTAGATCCTCGACTATCGATCGGAGTTGAAGATTCTATTACTACCGCGCTTACCATAGATTTTCAGCCAGGGGAGAGGATTCTAGTTATTCTGTCACGATTCTTTGGCGGAGTCGCGATGGCGAAGCAAACAAGAAGAGGTTAGTTCTAATTTACATTGATGGTGCCTTCTGATACAAGCCTTTACAAATTACCAATTTTAAATTACGGAAAAACTTTACGATGGCGACATTAGATTTGTTCGTGAGCAGGGAATGATAATAGCGAGGATTAGAACATTAGTCCAATAGCTTTTTAGTCAGTAGGACTAGTTAATTTCATCAATCAGCAAATCATATGTCTAACTTATTGCAAACACTTTCAACATCAGAACGTCTATTTCAAACGAAAAATATTATGCGGTGGGCGATGATTCTCTCAGGCGTTTCGCTATTTTTCTTTATGTTTTTTAGTGGGCCGATGCAGGGAGTAGAACGTCCAATCTGGTATCGAATTATTACCTTTCTTTTGCAACAGGTTGCCGTGCTCGGCGGAGCACTAGTCTGTTTGCGAAATGGATTGAGTAAGCAGATGCCCAGCGGTACTCAAGTCTGGCTATTGACTGGAGCAGCTTTGCTTTCTTATTTCATGGGTAATTTGTTCTTTTACCTGTGGGAATTGCTCTGGGGTTTAGATCCAGTTGGTTCACTAGGCGATCCGTTCTTTGTGATCTTTTATATTCTGCTTTCTCTCGGCATGATCAACGCCGTTCTCAACAAACAAATTAAGTTGAAAATATACCAATGGTCGATTATTGCTGGAATTACCACCTATGCCGCAGTGATGGCGATGTGGATCATGACACCCCCACCAACTCCAGCTAGCCCACCAGCAGCAGTAACAACGACGACGCAATCATCTACCAGCCAAGCTGCGCCATCAGCTCCACCAGTAGAAGAAGCTACTTCAAATGCTCCAGAATGGGTAAAATCATTTGATACTGTCTTCAAACCTCACGGCACATTATTGAATCAGTTTTATGTCTGGAGTGATGTTGCCCTATTCGGATTAGCACTAGCGATGATCTTAGCTTTTTGGGGTGGCAAACTGAGCAATGCATGGCAGTTCACGGCTCAAGCAATTATCTGTTTTTACGTTGCGGATATGTGGCTATCCTACGCAACAAACCATGTCTCTGGTTATCAAAGTGGGTTTATGCTAGAAATCTTTTGGACGCTTGGATCGATTCAGTTTGGCGTTGCTGCTGCACTGGAATTTGAGCATATGACGGTGAGGGAACAGGATCGATCTGATGATCGGTATTATTAAGCGGAGAGTTGGGAGTCGGGAGTTGGGAGCAGAATAGTAACTTAACTTCCCTGCCCAGTAGTATTTACGACAGATACTCGATTCGATCGAACTCTCCCCCGATAACGATCGCCCCTACATATTCAGCAGAAATTACCAGCTTCTCAATCTGCCAAACGCCAGTCAGGGGAGCGGTAATAATCTCTGTAGGGGTGCGTGGATCGATCGAGACTTCGATTTGGTCTAATGGGGTATTTAGCCCCGTACCACAGGCTTTGAGGTAGGCTTCTTTCTGCGTCCAGGCATGAAAAAATGCCGCTTGCTGTAAGTCAACTGGCAAGCGATGAAAAATGGCTTGCTCAGTGGCTGAAAAAAATCTATCTACCAAATCCGCCGCAGGTAGGGGATGAATTTGTTCAATGTCGATGCCGACAGGAAATTTGGCACTAATTCCATAGACGGCTCGATCGCCAGAATGGGATAAATTAAACTGAATGTTCCTACCCTCAATCGCGGGTTTGCCCTGTTTTCCATAGCTAAACACAATTTCGACAGGGGTACAATCTAAATACTGACTCAAAATCTGGCGTAAGTATCCCCGCGCCACCGTCCAGCGATTGCCGTGGAGAGGATTGATAAATTTAGCGGCACGTTGGCGTTCTTGGGTAGTTAAGGTTTGGTTGAATTGGTGGATTTGATCGAGATCTGAATTAAGATCGACATTCCAGACATGGACATCACGTTCTAATAACATCAACATGCTCGGATCTGTGGGACAGTGAATGGTAGATAATTAGGAAAGCCGATTCGATTTTTGTTTCAATTTGCTTATATCTGGCACCAGTCTACAAAGATCAGTGACAGCATATATCTGCATCTCTACACAATCACCTGTAGGGGTGCCCTGCCTTGTCGTTTTTTTATCAGGGGGGAACCCCCTGATAAAAACGCCGCTTCATGGGTACCCACAGGATATCGCAGCAATCGTAACTCTACGATCGTTGCAACACAAAACAGAAACAAGAACGATCGAGCTACAGTAATTATTGTCATCGAACCAGATATTAGTCAAAGCATATGCGAACCCACTATTGCGGCACAATCCGTACCGAACAAATTGGCGAAACTGTCACCCTGTGCGGGTGGATCGATCGTCGCCGCGATCTTGGGGGGGTGATTTTTCTCCATTTACGCGACAGGTCTGGTTCGGTACAATTTGTCAGCGATCCTGTTCGCACGCCTGATTCCTATCATCTGGCAGAAACTCTTCGCAGTGAATATGTAGTAAAAATCACAGGCAAAGTTTATCGCCGTCCTGAAGAATCCCTCAATTCTCGCATCCCTACGGGCGAAATTGAAATCTATGCCGAGCAAATTGAAATTCTCAACCGTGTCCAGAAGCAACTGCCGTTCCAGGTATCCCAGAGTGAAGACGAAACCGCAGTACGAGAGGATTTGCGGCTCAAGTATCGCTATCTGGACTTGCGCCGTGAGCGGATGAGTGCGAATTTGCGCCTCCGTCATGAAGTAATCAAAACTATTCGACGATTCCTTGAAGATAAAGGTAACTTCATAGAGATCGAAACGCCGATTTTGACACGCTCCACGCCAGAGGGTGCCAGAGATTTTATCTTGCCCAGTCGTGTCAACCTGGGTGAATGGTTTGCCCTACCCCAGTCACCGCAGTTATTCAAGCAACTGCTGATGGTATCGGGATTCGATCGATATTATCAAGTCGCCCGCTGTTTTCGGGATGAAGATCTTCGTGCCGACAGGCAACCAGAATTCACGCAGTTGGACATGGAAATGAGTTTCATGTCCCAAGAAGAGATTATCAATCTCAATGAAGAACTGATCTGCCAAATCTTCAAAGAAATCAAGTCCGTCGAAATCCCTCTCCCATTTCCCCGACTAACCTATGCCGAAGCGATGGATAACTACGGCTGCGACAAGCCAGACACCCGCTTTGACTTGAAACTAGTTAATGTTTCCGACATATTCAAAGACTCCCAGTTCAAAGTATTTTCAGGTGCAATTGCCAGCGGTGGGATTGTCAAAATCTTACCCATCCCAGGCGGCAATCAAACCATCTCCAACGTCCGCATCAAGCCAGGTGGCAACCTATTCAAAGAAGCTACCGAAGCGGGTGCCAAAGGTTTAGCCTATATCCGCGTCCTCGAACACAACGAAATCGACACCATCGGCGCAATCAAAGATTCTCTCTCAGCCGAAAGTAAGCAACAATTATTAACGATGACGGGTGCAAAGCCTGGAGACTTACTCCTGTTTGGGGCTGGGGACGCTGCAATGGTGAATAAAACACTCGATCGATTACGCTTAGTAATTGGTCGAGAACTGGGATTAATCGACGATAATCAAGCTAATCTACTCTGGGTGACAGACTTCCCAATGTTCGAGTGGAACGCCGACGAAAAACGCCTCGAAGCCCTCCACCACCCCTTCACCGCTCCCCATCCAGACGACATCGGCGATCTCACCACCGCCCGTGCCCAAGCCTACGATATCGTTTACAACGGCACCGAAGTCGGCGGCGGCAGCGTCCGCATCCATCAGCGGGACATCCAAGAACAAGTATTCACCGCCATCGGCTTATCCCCTGCAGAAGCCAACGACAAATTTGGCTTCCTGCTCGAAGCCTTTGACTACGGCACCCCACCCCACGGCGGTATTGCCTACGGGATCGATCGATTAGTCATGCTCCTAGCTGGCGAAGAATCAATCCGCGACGTAATCGCCTTCCCCAAAACCCAACAAGCCCGCTGCCCCCTCACCAATGCTCCTGCCAGTGTAGATGCCAAGCAGCTTAAGGATTTGGAGGTGGTTTCTACTTATAAGCCGAAGGCGGAGTAGGGCGCGGGGCGTGGGGGCACGGGGGCAACGGAGCATATTAACTCTTTCTCCCACACCCCCTCGCCCCCTCGCCCCAAAAAAAGGGATATCCATTTTCAAGATTATGTGCTACCATACTAGATGAAGATTATTTTCGGCTGTATGGTTCTTTTTACAAGCTTTTCTCCGAATCTAACTCTCTACACCTACAGGATTCTGGAGACAGCGATATGTCAATTTACGTCGGCAATTTATCCTACGAAGTTACGCAGGATGACTTGAC